>NZ_LZHM01000039.1:0-1518 GCF_001690875.1 Gilliamella sp. wkB18 | reverse complement strand
TCACCTAACGGTAATAACCTGGGTAGCGGGCACCTTTGCTTATGATCTAATAAATAACTACCAAATCAATATCAGCCCTAATGCACAAGATGATAACGAAATCCCGCTTATCATTAATCGAAGCAGTAACCAATTTCACGATGAATAAATAAAAGGAGAATAAAATGCCATCAAAATACCGCCCGCAAATCTTTGGTTGGTTTGGGGATCTAGATAAAGGTCCTTATAGTGTACCTTTGCATGACGATCGCTTAAGTTATGCCAATAATACCTATTGTGCCTTTATTCGTCAGATTCCTTCTGATCAAGCTTTTTATTTATGTATTTACATCATTGCTGTTATCCTTTTATGCTCTGCAGTAGTTCTATTATCTATATTGACTTATTTATGTAATCCAATTTTACAAACTAACATATTTTTAGTGGCATTAAGTGGTGTTATTTTATGCTTTATTGCTATGTATCTTGTTATTCCAGAAATCTATCAGAATCTATTTTCCCGCCATGGCAGCCCCATTATATTTAATCGTAAAACCGGTAAAGTCTATGTTAATGAAAGTTACTTTTTTAACTTTAAAGTATTACGGCATCCTGCGGTATTTTTACAACCGAAAAAACGCCGAATAAAAGAGTATGATTGGGACGATTTGCACGGTGTTATTATTCATAATATGTCACGTAATGCCTTAAGTTCAACCGTGTTAATGGTGTGCCAACCGGGCACGCACCAAGTGATAGATCATATTATGTTAGATCCTGCTCGAGCCGGTGCAGGAAGTACATTTGTTTGGGGGTGGATCAATAGTTTTATGGTGCATTATAAATCTGCCAATATCGATGACGGCGAATATAAGTCAGATCAAGAAGCGGAATTTAAAGCCCATAGGATTGAAGGTGAAGGCTGGCCCGAATGGATGGTCGAAGCGTTTAATGCCACATCGCAAGAAGAGCTCGCCGAAATCAAACAACGGTACCATATAACGGAATAACCCAGATGATTAAGGAATAAGGAATAAGGAATAAGGAATAATTATGCCATCAAAATACCGCCCGCAAATTCTTGGTTGGTTTGGGGATCTAGATAAAGGTCCTTATAGTGTACCTTTGCATGACGATCGCTTAAGTTATGCCAATAATACCTATTGTGCCTTTATTCGTCAGATTCCTTCTGATCAAGCTTTTTATTTATGTATTCATATGATTATTGTTATCTTTCTATGCCCGACAATAGTTTTATTATCTATATTAATTTATTTATGTAATCCAATTTTAGAAACTAAATTATTTTTGGCAACATTAGTTGGAGTAATAGCAAGTTGTTGTGCTGTATATTATGCTGTTCCTCAACTATATCATTATCTGTTCTCCCGCCGTGGCAGCCCCATTATATTCAATCGTAAAACCGGTAAAGTCTATGTTAACGAAAGTTACTTTTTTAACTTTAAGTTTTTACATCACCCTTCGGTATTTTTACAACCGAAAAAACGCCGAATAAAAGAATATGATTGGGACGATTTG
>NZ_LZHM01000038.1:0-102683 GCF_001690875.1 Gilliamella sp. wkB18 | reverse complement strand
TATTATTAATATTTTTAAATGATCAATAAATACAGCATTCTTATCCTTCTTAAGAAAAAATAAAGAATCTTACATTAGTAAAGAATTTTATTATATCTTTGATAATTGATTTTAATTGGCTGATACAACTTTATGATAGAATAACGCTTTATTACTTTTTATCCAAATAAAAACATAAATATGTCATTAATTAACCTTACAAATGCTTACCTATCATTTAGTGATGCGCCCTTGCTTGATCATATCGATATGTCTATTGAGCCAAACGAGCGTGTTTGTCTTGTTGGCCGTAATGGTGCTGGTAAATCGACTTTACTTAAAGTGTTAAATAAAGAAATGCCATTAGACGAAGGGCAAATCATTTATGAAAATAATGTAATTGTTTCACGATTACAACAAGATCCTCCTCGTGATGTGCAAGGCAGCGTGTTTGATTTTGTGGCAGAAGGGTTACACGAACAAACACAATTATTACGAGATTACTACGATTTAGCACATTGTGTAGAGTCCGATCCTTGCGAAAGTAACTTAGATAAATTAGCGAAAATGCAAGAACAGTTAGATCATCAAAATGGTTGGCAATTAGATAGCCGTATTCGTAATGTTATTTCTTCATTATCGCTTGATGGTGATGCGTTGTTGTCTTCGTTATCGGGTGGGTGGTTGCGTAAAGCCGCATTAGCCAAAGCGTTGGTTTGTCAGCCAACAGTTTTATTGCTTGATGAACCAACCAATCATTTGGATATTCAAACCATTAAATGGTTGGAAGATTTTTTGAAAAGTTTTAATGGCAGTATTGTGTTTATTTCCCATGATCGTTCGTTTATTCGTCAAATGGCAACGCGTATTATTGATTTGGATCGAGGTAAAATTGCGTCTTGGAGTGGGAATTATGATAATTATTTGCTTGGTAAAGAAGAAGCATTGCGTGTTGAAGAGTTACAAAATGCTGAATTCGATAAAAAATTAGCTCAAGAAGAAGTCTGGATCCGACAAGGTATTAAAGCTCGTCGTACTCGTAATGAAGGGCGAGTGCGAGCATTAAAAGCAATGCGTCAAGAATATAGCAAGCGTCGCCAAGTTATGGGTAGTGCTAAAATGCAAATTGAGGAAGCATTACGTTCAGGAAAAGTTGTTTTTGAACTTGAAAATGTGACATATCAGATTGAAAATAAGTTACTAGTTAATGATTTTTCTGTGCAAGTATTACGTGGTGATAAGATCGCTCTGATTGGCCCTAATGGTGTTGGTAAAACAACTTTATTAAAATTGATGTTGGGTAATTTGACACCAACATTAGGTAGTGTGCATTGTGGCACAAAGCTTGAAGTTGCTTATTTTGACCAATATCGTCTCGAACTTGATCCTGAAAAAACGGTGATGGATAATTTAGCCGAAGGTAAGCAAGAGGTCATGGTTAATGGCCGATCACGCCATATACTTGGTTATTTACAGGACTTTTTGTTTCCGCCTAAACGTGCCAGAACACCTGTACGAGCACTGTCTGGAGGGGAGCGTAATCGTTTATTGCTGGCTAAACTATTTTTAAAACCTAGCAATTTATTAATACTTGATGAACCGACCAATGATCTTGATATTGAAACATTAGAATTGCTAGAAGAGTTAGTGAATGATTATCAAGGAACTGTCTTGTTGGTTAGTCATGATCGGCAATTTGTTGATAATGTGGTCACTCAATGTTGGTTTTTTGAAGAAAAAGGTCATATTGGTGTTTATGCTGGTGGTTATACCGATGCTCTGCAACAGCAGCAGCAGGCACAACCAGTTAAAGTAACGACAGTTAATAAACTTGAGCAACCTAAAAAAGAATTAGGTGCTACTAATAATCAAAGTAGTGAGCGAATCGCTAAAAAGAAAGTTAAACTGAGTTATAATGAACAACGAGAATTGGCACAATTACCAAGCAAAATAGAACAATTAGAATTAGAGATTGCTGATTTACAAGCACAAATTGGTCAAAGTGACTTTTTTAATCAAACTCATGAAATTACTAGTCCAATTTTACAATCTTTGGCAGATAAAGAGGCTGAATTAGAAGCTGTTTTTGAAAGATGGGAACAGTTAGAGTCTTTAAGTAAATCATAAGTTAATTTAGTATTTCTCAGCATTATTTATTTGTGTTATAAAATAAATAATGCTGTTTCCTTACCCTAAGGTTTTTATATAATATTTTTTACATAACCCTTTTTTAAATGACTGTTTTATTATTCCACAATTTTCTAGAGAGAAAGTAGAATAATATTAGTGCGATGATGACAAAACACGCACCAACATAACCAATGTAATCAATTGAAAGTAGAATTAATACTTTACTACCTATAAAAGCACCGCCTCCTATTCCAATATTGAAAATACCAGAATAGACTGAAGTGGCAATATCTGTGGCATCAGGTGCGGCATCAATTACTTTGCTTTGCATAACCATTCCAATAATTGTAATGGAAAGTCCCCAAATTAAACATTGAATAATTGCGGTATAAAGCGTGAATGAACAGACATAAAGCGATAATAAGCAAGCGACCAATAATAGCATAGGGATGATGAAAATTGCGGTTGGATTTTTTTCAGCATATCTTGCAAAAATAACGCTACCAATCATTCCAGAGAAGCCTACAACTAATAATAAAAGGACGATAACATTTTGATTAAATCCACCAATATTTTTCATGAATGGCGTAATATAGGTATAGGCAGTAAAGTGACCTGCAATAATAATGGCAATTAATAAATAAATGTTTAGCAGTATAGGGCGTTTTAATACATGCGGAATATCTTTGATAGAAATAATATTCATGCTTGGTACAGTAGGCAATAAGCGGAGTAGTAATATCATTACGCAAAAAGCGATACTAGCAATACATAAAAAAGTCACTCGCCAGCCGACAAGTTGCCCTATGATTGTACCGATGGGGATACCTAATATAGTTGCCATTGATACGCCAATAACAATAAATCCCATTGCTTTAGCTTTTTTCCCATTGGGTGCTAACCGAACCGCTAGAGGTGTTGTAATTGCCCAAAATACAGCATGAGCACAAGCAATACCAATTCTTGCTATCATTAAGCTGTAAAAATTCCATGCGACTCCAGCTAAAATATGACTACCTATAAATAGGCAAAATAAAAAAATGAGTAGCTTTCTCCGTTCTATTTTTGATGTTAATACTGTGAGTGGCAATGATAATAACGAAACAGCCCATGCATAAATTGTGAGTAGTAATCCAGCATGAGCTACGTCCATTGAAAAGCTTTCAGCAATATTGGGTAATAGTCCGACAGGTACAAATTCAGTTGTATTAAAAATAAATGCCGCAAATGCAAGGCAAAGAATTGATGACCAAACCCGAGATCGGTTAATACTATTATTCATGATTAAGATTATGGAGGGAATATTAAATTATTTTTGATTATAACTGAATATGTTTGTCTATTAAATAGTTATTAAGAATTAAACTTAATCTAATCGCCACCGATATTAGTATTTGGTGACGATGTTTTCATTATAACGATTTATTCTAATGCTTTAGCTGCAGCTAGGGCTTTGTCATAATCAGGTTCAGTAGAGGTTTCTTTAACATATTCCACATAAACAATTTTGTCTTTTTCATCAATGACAAATACTGCTCGAGAAAGTAGTCGTAACTCTTCAATAACAACCCCATATTTTAAACCAAAATTGAGTTCTTTATGATCTGAGGTGACTTTAATGGCATCAATACCTTCAGCAGCACAGTAGCGATTTAAAGCAAAAGGTAAATCAACGCTGATTGAAAATATCACTGTATTTTTTAATTTTGCCGCTTCAACGTTAAAACGGTGAACTTGAGCACTACATACTGAGGTATCAATGGATGGCACCGAATTAATAATTCTGATTTTACCTTTAAAATCGGACAATTTAATGGGCTCCATTTTTAAATCTTGCACGATAAAATCAGGTGCCATGTCGCCAACATTGATTTGTGTGCCTAACAAAGTAATAGGTGCTCCGCGCATGGTGACTTCATTAACTCTTTTTTGCATAACAGTTTCCTTAGTGTTGTGACGAATCACGTTGTTGATAGTGTAATGGCTTCCAATGAATTGGAGTTGTTGCACTTGTTAGGGATAAATAGATTTAGAATTGAACCAATATAGAACTAAAACAACCTCTGAACAATAGCTTGAACTTGTTTTAAGTGATGAATTAGCTGATTTCTATTATCGTTAATAATGATATTGTTAAAAATGATGAATAAATTTGCGTAGTTATCGAATTAATAGAAATAATATGTAATTAGTATTGGCTGTTTTTACAGCCAATAGCTGAATTTTCAAGTTATAATGTTTTAAAAGCAATATCAGGCAAAATCGCTTCACCTTGCCAATATAATTCGCTAGCAATACTTCCAGCAATTTGATAATAAAGTTGGCTAAATTCGCTATCTGGGTGGCTAATAATGGTCGGCTTTCCTGTATCAAGATCTTGGCGTAACATTTTTTGAAGTGGAATTTGCCCTAGCAATTTTGTTTGATATTGTTCAGTTAAACGTTTTGCACCACCTTCACCAAAGATGGCCTCATGATGTCCACAATGTTCACAAATGTGGTAACTCATGTTTTCAATAATTCCTAATGTTGGGATGTTTACTTTATTAAACATGGTAATACCTTTTTTTGCATCGATTAAGGCAATATCTTGAGGCGTTGTGATAATTACAGCAGCAGTAACTGGAATGTTTTGCGCTAGGGTTAATTGGATGTCCCCTGTGCCTGGAGGCATATCAATGACAAGATAGTCGAGTTCTGGCCAAAGCGTGTCTTGTAAAATCTGTAATAGAGCTTTACTTGCCATAGGTCCACGCCATATCATGGCACTATCGGAATCAACTAAATAACCAATGGAATTGCTTGCAAGCCCATATGCCATTATTGGTGTCATATGTTTATTATCGGGCGTTAAGGGTTGTTGTTTCTCTGTACCTAACATGGTTGGGATCGAGGGGCCATAAATATCTGCATCTAAAATCCCTACTTTAGCCCCTTGTTTTTGTAAAGCTAGCGCAAGATTGACCGCTGTTGATGATTTTCCAACGCCGCCTTTTCCTGAGCTTATCGCGATAATGTTTTTTATATTATTAATGGCATTTTTGTTATTAGCACGTTTTAAAGTAGCAATTTTATATTCAATATGCCAGTCAATATCATTAACGCTGTTAAGCTTAAGCAATTCTGGAGAGGTTATTTTTTTCAATTCTTCAAAAGTAGATTGCCAAGCGAAAGGCATTGTTAAATTTATAGTTAAGCAGTGATTAACTATTTCACATTCTTTTATTGCGCCAAGTTCAAGTAAATTTTTTTTTAGCGTTGAATGAGTAAAATTTTCAAGAATTTTTTTTACTTCAGTGTTCATTGTGGTTATCTCTTTGTGCCTCAGTATTTATACTCGTTTTATTTCCAATTACCTTGTATCAAAAGCTAAAAAAACATTAAATAATAATAGGGCGGTACATTTTATGGGTTTACCTCCCTAAAAAATGATTATTTGCTGTTTGAAAAGTAAATTGAGCATATAAATTTTATCAAATTATGGCATAAATCTAGCGATAATCCCACGATTGATGTACTATTTCTGCCATTATGTAAAAAAGGGTAATAAATCAACATGACAACTCAACGCAAAATATTAGTGACTTGTGCACTTCCTTATGCCAATGGTGCAATTCACTTAGGTCATATGCTAGAACACATTCAAGCTGATGTATGGGTACGCTATCAACGTATGCGGGGAAATGAGATCTATTTTATTTGTGCTGACGATGCCCATGGCACGCCGATTATGCTCAAAGCTCAGCAATTGGGGATTACTCCAGAGCAGATGATTAGTGATGTCAAAGCCGAACATCAACGTGATTTTTCTGGCTTTAATATTAGTTATGATAATTACCATTCAACACATAGCCCAGAAAATCGAGAGATATCAGAGCAAATTTATAAACGTTTAAAACTGAATGGCTATATTAAAACTAAAGTTATTTCACAGCTATTCGATCCTGAAAAACAGATGTTTTTACCTGACCGTTTTGTAAAAGGTACTTGCCCACGCTGTAAAGCACCAGATCAGTATGGTGATAACTGTGAAGTTTGCGGAGCAACTTATAATCCAATTGATTTAATTAATCCCCAATCAGTAGTATCTGGTGCTACACCTGTTATGAAAGATTCTGAGCACTTCTTTTTTGATCTACCTGCTTTTTCAAATATGTTACAAGAGTGGATTCGTTCAGGAACATTACAAGATCAAGTTGCTAATAAAATGCAAGAGTGGTTTGAATCTGGTTTACAACCGTGGGATATTAGTCGTGATGCACCTTATTTTGGATTTGAGATCCCCGATGCCCCTGGTAAGTATTTTTACGTTTGGTTAGATGCGCCAATTGGTTATATGGGATCTTTCTTAAATTACTGTAATAAAAAAAATAAACCAATTTTTGATGAGTTTTGGGACAAAAATTCAAGTACAGAACTGTATCACTTTATTGGTAAAGATATTGTTTATTTTCACAGCTTATTTTGGCCTGCTATGCTTGAAGGTAGCGAATATCGTAAGCCTTCCAATATTTTTGTACATGGTTATGTGACTGTTGATGGTGCAAAAATGTCTAAATCACGCGGCACTTTTATTCAAGCAAGTACCTATCTAAAACATTTAGATCCTGATTGTTTGCGTTATTATTATGCGGCTAAATTATCGTCACATATTGATGATATTGACTTAAACTTAGAAGACTTTGTTCAACGTGTAAATAGTGATTTAGTCAATAAAGTTGTTAATATTGCTTCGCGTTCGGCTGGTTTTATTTATAAACGCTTTGACGGCAAATTATCAGATAAAGTGGCAGAGCCTGAACTGTATTCCTTGTTTGTTGAAAAAGCAAAAGTGATTGCTGACTACTTTGAACAACGTGAATCAGGCAAGGCAATTCGTGAAATTATGGCACTTGCTGACGAAGCTAACCGATATATTGACGAAAAGGCACCTTGGGTGGTTGCTAAACAAGAAGGGCAAGATCAAGTATTGCAAGATATTTGCTCAATGGGAATTCATTTATTCCGCATCTTAATGACCTATTTAAAACCAATTGTGCCTTCATTGGCTGAACGTACAGAAGCATTTTTAAATAGCAAATTAGAATGGAGCGAAATTGATAATGCTTTAACAAGTCATAAAATTAATCAGTTTAAAGCTTTATTTAATCGTATTGATATGGATAAAATTACAACCATGATTGAAGAAACAAAACAACAAGCTGCATTACAATCTGCCAAACCTAAAGTTGCTGAACCTATCGCTGAGACGATTAATTTTGATGATTTTGCTAAAGTCGATATGCGCGTTGCTTTAATTAAACATGCTTGTTTTGTTGAAGGATCCGATAAATTACTTCAATTAACGCTTGATATTGGTGATGAAACCCGTAATGTGTTTTCAGGTATCAAGCAGTTTTATTCCGATCCAGAGGTGTTAATTGGGCGTTTAACTATTATGATTGCTAACTTAGCACCTCGTAAAATGCGCTTTGGTGTTTCAGAAGGAATGGTGCTTTGTGCAAGTGATAAAGATGATGGCGAAGGTGTGTACCTACTATCACCAGATAGTGGCGCTAAACCAGGAATGCGAATTTCGTAATTGATATCTTTATTATAGAAACTGCATCTTAACAAATTAATATGTTTGTTAAGATGTATGGAATCTATATTATATATTTTAATTTATTAGGGTGTTAAGTTTCATTATTCGTTTATTAAAAACATTTAATTGGTTTAGCCAAAATTCTATTTTTTAAAGGGTAACATTTCATAATTATATTTTGCCCTAAACTTTCTTTAATATATTCGCTCCAGTTTAAGATAATCAACATAAAAGATATAGTATTTATTATCTATTTAATCTTTTCCAACTCAAGTTTATGTTGTAGATGGACTTTGCTTTTAATAACGTTTTAGTTTGTATCAATTCTTGTACAAGCTTTTCAATAGACGCTTGGCGTAAAATTTAGTCACTAATACCCTCACAATAATCAGATAATAGTTTGATGTATTAAGTATGATTTTTATTGCGCAGAACTGTTAGCAATTGAGTGTAGCGATTAAATGAAATAGCAATAAAAGTAATATTGCTAAGTTCAATCATTTCTTGTTGGTCGCCAATTTAGCAGCATAAATTAACAATACAAATGGCTGCTAAATATATTACCTTTTAGAAAGGTATATACTTTATATACGGACAGGCATTGCCTATCAAAAATTGCAATGATTATTATAGTTATTGTGGATTTTAAATATTAGATTAGGAAAATTTTATGTAACTTTATAAGGTTGAAGAGTACTAAATTTAGTAAGTGCAAGTCGTAAAAAATGGATAATAACCAGATTTTAAGTTAAAAATAAAGGCGATTTAATCGCCCTTTATTTCTAAATAATTATTTAATTGTTACCAAGGTACCAACTTCATTACCAAGCATGTTATTTAGTGTGACAAGATCATCAGCTGTTAATGTACCAACAGCATATTTCAGTTGTAACAAACTAGTTAAATAGTTATATTTTGCATCTGATAAATTTCTTTTAGAACTATAAAGTTGTGTAGTTGCATTTAATACATCAACGATAGTTCGTGTTCCTACTTGGTATCCTGATGTTGTTGCTTCTAATGAACTTTCAGCTGAAATAACAGCTTGTTGGTAAGCTTTAATAGCACTGATTGATGAAGAAATATTATTGTATGAAGAACGTACTTGGTTGATTACATTTCGATTAGTACTTTCCAGTTTTTCGCTAAAACTAACAAAATTATGTTGTGCTTGATCAACTTTTGACATAGTAGCACCACCAGAAAAAATAGGCATATTTAAGTTAATCCCTACATAATTATTTCCTGAATATGACTTAGTATGCGTGCTATTGCTACCATATCGATCATTTTTGTTTAAATTGGTTGAAGCATTTAAATTAGCAGTAGGTAGATGCCCCGCTTGAGCAAGCTTAATTTGCTCACGCGCAATATCTTGATTTAATTTCATTGTTAATAGATTGAGATTAGATATTTCAGATTGTTTTAACAAAGTGCTAATTTGAGTTGGTGCAACCGCTTGGAACGTTTTAGGATCAACGGTAGCCAATTTAGAATAAAAGCGACCACTTACTTGACGTAAATATTCGAGAGCATTGTTTAAATCATTTAAAGCATTAACTTGTTGCGCAACAGTAAGATCGTAATTTGCTTGGGCATTTTGTACATCAGTAATTGCAACTAAACCAACTTGATGCTGTTGGCGAGTTTGCTCTAATTGGCGCCCAATGGCTTTTTTTTGTGCATCAATAAAACTTAATGCATCAAGTGCTTTTAATACATTAAAGTAAGCGACAGATGTATTTAATATCAATGTTTGACCTTGATATTGGTAAGCGATGTCAGCGATGGAAGCTTGCTTTTTGGTTATGTCTAGAACTTTCCAATTCGAATAATCGAAAATACTTTGTGTTAAGGTCAATTGGTATAAATTGCCGCTTTTAGTTTTAACGCCACTGCTATCTCGACGACCATGCGTAACACCATAAGAAGCATTTAGACCAATTTGTGGAAGTAAACTTGCACGCGATCCTGAAATTGCTGAATATGCCTTATCTTTTTCAGCTAATGAACTGCGCAAATCAGGATTGGTTTCCTTAGCTTGTTCATAAACCTGTACCAAATTTTCGGCAAATACAGATTGGCTTAAGGCTAAGCCGATTAGAAAGGTTAAAGTTTTTTTCATTAATTTTCTCTTTAAAAAACATTAAAATATAGTAGCATTCTCATTTATATAATTTTAACAGATAATTAAGATATAGTAAGCATAGTTTATTCGCTATTCGCACTTTTTATTAAAATTCAACCTAAAATTGAGGGGGCATATGAAAATTAAGAATAATCCAATCCTTTTTGACAACAAAGACGTATTTAATTTAACTAAACGTCTTTTATATAAAGGCTTTTTTTCGTTATTTGAATATCGTTTCAAATACCGTCAATTTGATGGTTCAATTAGTGAAGAAGTCTCAAGAGAAATTTTAGAGCGTGGGCATGCTGTAGTATTGTTAGCGTACGATGCTAAGCGCGATAAAGTAGTAATGATTGAGCAAATTCGTATTGCGGCTATAGAAACGCAACAGAGCCCATGGCTGCTAGAGTTAATTGCAGGAATGATGGATCATAAAAATGAATCCTATGAAGATGTTGCAAGGCGTGAAGCGATGGAAGAAGCTGGTATTTCAGTTGGTCGTTGTAAGCCTATAATTAGTTATTTAGCGTCTCCAGGCGGTTTAACAGAAAAATTACATATTATAGTTGGCGAAGTGGATTCATCAACAGCAAGTGGTATTCATGGACTTGCTGAAGAAAATGAAGATATTAAAGTGCATGTTATTAGTAGAGAAAAGGCTTACCAATGGGTTGAAAATGGAATTATCAATAATGCAGCATCAATTATTGCACTTCAATGGTTGCAACTTAACCATATTTTATTAAAAAATGAATGGAAATAGTTTATTATTAATGGTCGCATTTACACTTAATAAATATACTTGGTTTTATAATAAAATATTATAATCGATTATAATGTTACAATTTATCGTGAATATCATTAAGCATTAATATAATTTAACAGAAGGTTGAGGTAAATTTTGGCGTCTTTTTTACAGCTTTCTAACCGAAATAAGAATTACAGTAATATATTACATATTACTGATACTCATCTTTTTTCCAAGGATAATAATGTATTATTAGGAGTTAATTCAAACGCAAGTTTTTCATCGGTTATCACTGAAATTAAGCGTCGAAATAAAATATTTGATTTAATTGTGGCAACAGGTGACTTTGTGCAAGATGGCTCAAAAGAAGCTTATATTCGTTTTGCAACAAATATAAGGAAATTTAATACACCTTGTGTATGGTTGGCTGGAAATCATGATAATTATATTTTTATGCAAGATGTTTTTTCTAATTATCAACTTGCTAGCAATAAAATAGTACTATTGGGTGATAAATGGTTAATTGTTTTATTAAACAGCCAAGTCATGGGGTGTGCTTATGGTTTTTTGTCTAAATCGGAACTTAATTTTTTTAAAAACGCATTACAAAGTTATCCAGATAGAGAAGTACTTGTTTTTTTGCATCATCATCCTATCAAATCTGGCTGCAATTGGTTGGATCAGCATATTTTAAAAAATAGCGATAAATTAGAACAAATTATTCAAAACAATCCTAAAATAAAAGGGCTAGGTTGGGGACATATACATCAAAATCAAAAGTATATATGGCATAACTGTTTAGCATTTTCTACTCCTTCAACATGTGTGCAATTCAAACCAGGAAGTTATGACTTTCAGCTATCAAGCGATGATGCACCTGGATGGCGTGAAATTGTACTTAATATTGATGGTTCGATTCAGACAAATGTTTATCGTATTCATAACAATCATTTTAAACCTGATCTGTCACAAAATGGTTACTAAAAAAACTAAAAAACAATGCATATTTGCTTTTAATTTATGATATAAACTAAATATCAAAGAAGTGGTGCAAAAAAATAAAAAAGGCGTTCTACTATATGTTGCCAAATGGGGCGTTTTTTCCAGTCATCAAAAGTTATTTCATCCGATTGTGATAAGTATTTTTGTAAGAGTTGAGAGAGTGATTTGGCGAATTCGGCATCATCTATAACTGCAGTAATTTCAAAATTAAGCCATAAACTCCGCATATCTAAATTAACGGTGCCTACAAGGCTTAACTGATTATCAATTAGTACACTTTTGGTATGCAATAAATTATCATTGAATTGGTAAAGTTTTACTCCGCCCTCTAATAATTCAGAAAAAAATGCGCGACTAGCCCATTTCACCATAAGAGAGTCATTCTTTTTAGGAATGATGATAATAACCTCAACACCTCTCTGGGCAGCTGTGCATACAGCATGTAAAATATCGTCACTTGGCACTAAATAAGGTGTGGTAAAAATGATTTGTTCTTGTGCTGAATAGATCGCAGTTAATAATGCTTGGTGGATCATGTTTTCCATGTATCCTGGACCTGAAGCTATCAATTGCATAATGTGTTTTTTATCTTCTGGTGGTTCGGCAAAATCAGTTATTTGAGGTAATGCTAAATAGTTTCCTGTTTCTAACACCCAATCACTTGCGTAGATAGCCCCCATTAAAGTAGTAACCGGTCCACTCATTCTGACCATAATATCAACCCATTCACCTACATGTTTATTTTGTTTAAAGAAACGAGGATCGACAATATTCATACTACCCGTATAAGATATATAGTTATCAATAATCGCAACTTTACGATGTTGACGCAGATCTAAGCGCCTAAACATAAATCGAAGTAAGTTGACTTGCAAGGCTTCGATAATGATAATTCCGGCTTCACGCATTCTTTTACTTGCACTGGTTCTAATAAAATGCCTACTTCCCGCTGAATCAATCATTAAGCGGCAAATTACTCCGCGTTTAGTTGCTTGAATCAGTGCTTGTTCAACATCATTAGCTCGTCCACCTTCATTCCATATATAAAATACCATCTCAATATTCGAAGTCGCTTTATTTATATCTTCAATTAAACGATCAAAAATGCTATCTGTGTCACTGAGTAATTCGATATGATTACCATTAATTCCATCAAGACCAGTTTGATGTTTACAAAGCTGAAAAATTGGTTTACTGACAGCACTAACATTATTAGTAAAAATATTAGGAAAGTCACTTAATCTATTGATAAATTTTACGATAGTTGGACGCATTTTTTGTGAGCGTTTAACTCTTTGTTGTCCTAAATGGGTTTCGCCAAGTGCAAAATAAAGAATCACTCCAACGATAGGTAAAATATAAATTACCAACATCCATGCAATAACATAAGTTGTTGGTCTGCGCTTAAAAACTACACGTAATGTTGTCGCAACAATAATCAACCAATAAACAAGAAATATAAGAGTACTTATTAATGCATGAAATGAGGAAAATTGCATATTTATTAACTATCACTAAGATTTAATTTATTAATTGAATCTTTCGTACAATCATAATTTTGAAAGATCTCTGGTAATGGTTTAGATTTATTATGTTTATCAACTGAAACATAAGTAAATTCAGCATCAGTAATACAAAAGCGTTGTGTCATATTACCAGTATCAACTAATTTTTTTACCCATACTTCGATACCAATTGTTATCGATGTTTTCCCCGTCTTGATGCAACGCGCATAACAACAGACAACATCGCCAACCATAGCTGGTTTATAAAATGTGATGCTGCTAGCATTAACGGTCACAACGCGATTTTTGGCTATTTCTTTTGATAATATCCCACCAGCAAGATCCATTTGTGACATTATCCAACCACCAAAGATATGACCATGAGGATTGGTATCTGCGGGCATAGCAAGTGTTCTTAGTACTAATTGCCCTTTTGGAATGTCTGTGTTTTGTTTCATTTTTTGAAAGCTCCAAATTATGTTATTTTATTTGTTATCTATATCTTTTTTCATATTTTTATAGATATAAATACCTGAAATTAATGATAATAACAATGATATAATTGGTAATATAAATACTTTAAATATCCAAAAAAAATCATCTGTTGTATAGTAGGTTGCAAATAAGCTAACTATGCCGCATAATATGAAAAATGCTATCCATAATGTATTTAACCTGTTCCAAATAAGCATATCAAGCTGTATTTCTTTGCCTAACATTTGTTGAAGTAGATTTTTCTTGAAAATAAACTTGCCAATTAGTAATGCTGAGGCGAATAAAAAGTTAATAATTGTTACTTTCCATTTAATTATATTTGGTTCTCGTGTATAGAGTGTAAATCCGCCAAAAATAATAATCATCAAATAAGATATCAATTCTATTTTATCTAGCTTTCTGTAAATAATAAGTATGATAAGAAAAGAGACAGTTGCTGATATCATCAATGCTTGTACACCAATAAAAACATCATACATTGTCAAAAACACAAAAAAGAAAACAAGAGGAATAAAATTCAAAAGTTGTTTCATGTAATTACTAACCTAAAAGATAAACTAAAGATTTATATTTTAAAGAAGGAAAAAGCCTATTGGAATAGGCTTATTTTTTTGTATGAAGTTCAGGGTGTTCTTTACAGTTGCCTGATTGGCAATGACCATAAAGGTAAAGACTATGGAAAGTTAATTTAACACCATATTGTTCAGCAATTTCTTTTTGTCTCATATTGATAATTTCGTCTCGAAATTCGAATACTTCACCACAATCTAAACAAATTAAATGATCATGATGCTGTTGTGTCGCAAGTTCAAAAACAGCTTTACCACCTTCAAAATTATGGCGAGTAACAATCCCTGCATCATCAAATTGATTTAAAACACGATAAACAGTGGCAAGTCCGATTTCTTCTCCCATATCAAGTAGCTTTTTATAAATATCTTCTACTGTAATATGCTGACATGAAGGATCACGTAATAACTCTAAAATTTTCAATCGTGGTAACGTAACTTTTAAACCCGCACTTTTAAGCGCGGCATTATTATCTTTATCATGATTTGTCATATTACATCCCAATATATATTAATATGCGTTATTATAAAAATAATTAACGGAAAATAAAAGAAATCATTTGGTAGGCTAAATTCCCATTTCGGCTTGAACTTGTTTGACCCAAGTATTTATGCGTTCGTCTGTCAACTCGGGTTGGCGATCTTCATCAATAGCTAAACCAACGAAATGTGTATTATCCACTAAGCTTTTAGAGGCTTCAAAGCTATAACCTTCAGTGGACCAATTTCCGACAATTTTGGCCCCTTTTAGGGAAATAATGTCACGTAAGGTTCCCATTGCATCACAAAAATATTCGGCATAATCTTCTTGATCACCACAGCCAAAAATAGCAACGGTTTTACCGTTAAAATTAATTTGCTCTAGATTAGGGAAAAAGTCATCCCAGTCGGCCTGAGATTCACCATAATACCAAGTTGGAATACCAAAGAAAAGATAATCAAACTGAGCTATGCTTTCTTTTGTTGATTTAGCAATATCAAAAAGTTGGGCTCTATCTTCGCCTAAAATGAGTTGGATTTGTTTAGCTACATTTTCCGTATTGCCAGTGTCACTACCAAAAAAAATACCAACTTGCTTCATATTTATACCTTTACAATAATTACGATCAAAACAATTTTTTGAGTATATCATTGTCGCATGTCATCAGCAATAATTCTCAATTACATTAAACCATATTAAACATAAAACATTCTTTACTACACAATTTATTCATATTGAATTAAAATTATAAAAAGTTTAATGTTCACTTAAATTGCGGAAATTCTTTATGAACCTTCATGAGTATCAATCAAAATATCTTTTTAAGCAATATAATTTACCTGTACCTGAAGGGTATGTTTGCAACTCCATAGATGAAATACAAGATACTTTAGCTGAATTGTCTTCTCAGACTTCTGCAAGTAGCTCTTGGGCTGTAAAATGTCAGGTGCATGCAGGAGGAAGAGCTAAGGCTGGTGGCGTTATTTGTACAAAAAATTTCAGTGAAATAAAACAATTTGCTGAAAAATGGCTAGGACAATATCTTGTTACTTACCAAACAACTGCTAAAGGTCAACCGGTTAATAAAATTTTAATTGAAAAAGCATTTCATATCCAGAAAGAACTCTATTTGGGGGCGGTAATTGACCGTAGTTTGAAACGTGTTGTTATTATGGCATCAACTGAAGGGGGAATAGATATTGAAAGTGTTGCTGATAAATCTCCGCATTTAATTCATAAAATCTCACTAGATCCTTTAACCGGTCCTTGCACTTACCAAGGTTATGAGCTGGCTTTTAAATTAGGTTTAACTGGAAGGTTAATTAACCAATTTGCAAAATTATTTGTCAATTTCGCTAAACTTTTTTTAGAAAATGATGTTGCATTAGCAGAAGTAAATCCTCTAGTTATTACTGATTCGGATGAGCTAATTTGTTTAGATGCTAAAATTGTTCTAGATGATAATGCACTATTTAGGCATCCGAATTTAAATGTTTTAAGAGATACAACACAAGAGGATGAACGCGAATCTATTGCTGCAAAGCAAGGGATTAGCTATGTTTCATTAGAGGGTAATATTGGTTGCATGGTTAATGGTGCTGGTCTTGCAATGGCGACTATGGATATTATTAAACTGCATGGAGGGGAGCCAGCAAATTTTTTAGATGTTGGTGGTGGAACGACAAAAGAACGGGTTACCGAAGCCTTTAAACTAATTCTATCCGATAAAAATGTAAAAGCTATTTTAGTTAATATTTTTGGGGGTATCGTTCGTTGTGATTTAATTGCTGATGGCATTATTAGTGCCATTAAAGAAAATGGCCTTACTGTCCCAGTAGTTGTTCGGCTTGAAGGAAATAATGCTGAACTTGCCAGAAAAATTCTTGCTAAAAGTAAATTGAATGTTATTTCAGCACAAAGCTTAACGGATGCGGCTCAAAAAATAGTTGCAGTAGCATAACAATAGGGTGGAGGAAATAGTTAATATGTCAATTTTAGTTAATGAAGAGACCAGAGTTATTTGCCAAGGATTTACTGGTAGTCAGGGCACCTTTCATTCACAGCAAGCTTTAGCTTATGGTACGAAGTTAGTTGGAGGAGTAACTCCTGGTAAAGGCGGAACTACACATTTAGGATTACCTGTTTTTAATACGGTTAAAGATGCAGTTAAAGCAACGAATGCAACCGCAAGTGTTATTTATGTCCCGGCAGCATTTGGTAAAGATTCAATACTTGAAGCAATTGATGCTGGTATCAAATTGATTGTATGTATTACTGAAGGTATTCCAACTTTAGATATGCTTATTGTTAAAGAAAAGTTAAAACAAAATAATGATGTGATCATGATTGGTCCAAATTGCCCTGGGATTATTATTCCAGATAAATGTAAAATTGGTATTATGCCTGCACATATTCATTTAGCTGGCCGTATAGGTATTGTGTCTCGTTCGGGAACATTAACTTATGAAGCAGTTAAACAAACAACTGATATTGGATTAGGTCAGTCAATTTGTATTGGTATTGGTGGTGATTCCATTCTCGGGAGTGATTTTACTACTATTTTAGCATTGTTAGAAAAAGATGTTGAAACTGAAGCTATCATAATGATAGGTGAAATTGGGGGCAATGCTGAAGAAGAAGCAGCCGAATATATCAAAAAACATGTTACAAAACCAGTAATTGCTTATATCGCAGGGTTATCTGCACCAGTGGGTAAACGGATGGGGCACGCCGGTGCTATTATTTCGGGAAATAGAGGTACTGCAGAAGAAAAAACTAAAGTACTACAGGATGCAGGTGTTTTTGTCGTCAGGAATTTATCTGACATAGGTAAAACAGCAAAAGAAAGATTTAAGTAGCGTTTTTTGATTTACATCAATTTTCTTCTTTAAATATTGGTGTACAATATATTACAATGATGTTAGAAATTTTTGTAGCAATTAAAGGTTAGGGAGCGTTTATGTTAGATATAGTAGAACTATCACGCCTCCAGTTTGCACTTACCGCAATGTATCATTTTATATTTGTGCCATTAACGCTAGGCTTGGCATTTATGCTAGCAATTATGGAAACAGTATACGTTGTTAGTGGAAAGCAAGTCTGGAAAGATATGACAAAATTCTGGGGCAAACTGTTTGGTATTAATTTTGCAGTAGGTGTTGCAACAGGTTTAACCATGGAATTCCAATTTGGTACTAACTGGTCTTATTATTCACATTATGTGGGTGATATTTTTGGTGCGCCGTTAGCAATTGAGGGATTGATGGCTTTTTTCCTAGAATCAACAATGGTTGGTTTGTTCTTTTTTGGTTGGGATAGATTAAGCCGTGGTAAACATTTGATGGTTACTTGGTGTGTTGCTTTTGGTTCTAACCTTTCGGCTCTTTGGATTTTAGTGGCTAATGGTTGGATGCAATTTCCTGTTGGTTCCGATTTCAACCCAATTAACTCTCGTATGGAAATGACTAACTTTTATGAGTTAATTACCAATTCAGTTGCTCAATATAAGTTCGTTCATACTGTTACTGCAGGATATTTAACTGGTGCTATTTTTGTCTTAAGCATAAGCTCTTATTATCTCTTGAAAAAGCGTGATGTTGCATTTGCAAAACGTTCTTTTGCGATTGCCGCAGTCTTTGGTTTTATTATGTCAATTGCTGTTGCTATAATGGGAGATGAAGCTGGTCATGAATTAGCAACTGTTCAACCTACGAAACTTGCTGCGATTGAAGGTGAATGGGAAACTCAACCAGCCCCAGCTTCATTCAATGTTATTGCGTTTCCATCCCAAAAAAATAGAGAAAATTTATTCGCAATTGAGATTCCTTATGTAATGGGTATAATGACAACACGTTCATTTGATACTCAAGTAACAGGACTTAAGGATATTTTAGCGGATAATGAAAAGAGAATTCGTAATGGAATTTTAGCTTTTTCAAACCTACAGAAGATTCAACAAGGTGATCAGGAACCGGCTGTTTTTAAAGCGTTTGAAGATAATAAAGCAGATTTAGGCTATGGTTATCTTGTTAAACGTTTTACAGATCGTGATAACCTCACAATTTCTCAAGCTACAGAAAAACATATTAAAGCAGCTGTTGACGACTCAATTCCTACTGTTTGGCCACTATTTTGGGCATTTAGAGGAATGGTTGGTTTAGGTTTATTAATGATTCTTGGTACTGCGATAGGGGTATGGGCAACTTATAAAAATAGAGTTGGTGAAATAAGTTGGCTACACCGTTTATTAGTTTTATTTTTACCATTCCCATGGCTTGCCTGTGAGTGTGGTTGGTTTGTTGCTGAATATGGTCGTCAACCTTGGGCTATTCAAGATATTTTACCAACAGGTGTTGCAAATTCGTCATTAACTTCAGGTGAAGTATTATTTACTATGATTCTTATTTGTGGTCTTTATACATTGTTCTTAGTTGCTGAAATGTTTTTGATGTTTAAGTTTGCTAGATTAGGACCAAGTTCTTTAGGTACCGGCAGCTATCATTATGAAAAAACACAACCGGTACAGAATAAGGCATAGGGAGTATACACAATGATTGATTACGAAATTGTACGTGTTATCTGGTGGCTACTGATTAGTGTTGTTTTAATCGGTTTTGTTGTCACTGATGGTTTTGATATGGGGGTAGGTATTTTATTACCATTCATTGGTAAGACAGATACAGAGCGTCGTATTATGATAAATACGATTGCGCCTCACTGGGATGGTAACCAAGTTTGGCTAATTACAGCTGGGGCAGGAATATTTGCCGCTTGGCCTATGGTTTATGCTGCTGCATTCTCAGGTTTTTATATTGCAATGATTCTCGTGCTGTGTGCGCTTTTTTTTAGACCAATTGGTTTTGATTATCGAAGTAAACTTGAAAATTCTAAGTGGCGTAATTTATGGGATAGTGGTATTTTTGCAGGAAGCTTTGTACCAGCATTGGTTTTTGGTGTTGCTTTTGGCAATTTATTAGAAGGCGTTCCATTTAGATTTGATAATTCTTACCGCGTTTTTTATGATGGCAATTTCTTCGGTTTACTTAATCCTTTTGCACTATTAACAGGAATTGTGAGTCTAATGTTATTTGTTGCTCATGGTGGCGCATGGCTACAAATGAAAACGTCAGGTGAGCTTTATTTAAGAGCCAGAAAGGCTACACAAATTGCTAGTTTAATAATGCTAATTGCATTTATTTTAGCTGGGATTTGGGTAGCATTTGGCATGCACGGCTATGAGATTACAAGTGCAATTGATCACAATGGGGTGTCTCACCCATTAAGCAAGACTGTATCAACAGATGCTTCATGGTTATCTAACTATATGAATTATCCTATTTTATGGGTTATCCCTGCATTGGGTGTTGTACTACCTTTACTAACTATTTTGTGTTCTGGCTTAAATAAAAATGCTTTGGTATTTGTTTTATCAGCGTTAACTATTGCTTGTGTACTATTCACATATGGCATTGCAACTTTTCCATTTATTATGCCTTCTAACATTATGCCTAATGCTAGTTTAACAATATGGGACGCTTCATCAAGCCAATTAACACTTAATATAATGTTTATTGTTGTATTGATATTTTTACCAATTGTTCTTTTGTATACAATTTGGACTTATATAAAAATGTTTGGACGAATTGATAAAAATCATATAGAAAATAATAAGCATTCACTTTATTAAGGAATTATTATGTATTACATTTTATGGTTTATTGGACTTATAGCTGCATGTATGATTTCAGTAGTTTCTGGACTTTGGATTGAACGTATAAGTAGTGAAAAAGAAACTAACAATAAGTAGCGATTTAAGAATCTTATAAGTTGAAAAAGGTGGCTTATAGCCGCCTTTTTCATTTTAAGTAGCTATAATTTAATTCAAATAAGCAGGTTAATTAAAAATAATAATTTTTTATTTAGGTGATTTTATATCATAGTGCAGCTGAATCTATATTCAGATATAATATCTCTTAATTTTATTTGATATGAAATGTAAAGATGAAACAATTTAATTGGAATGCTAGAGTTTATTATGAAGACACAGATGCTGGTGGTGTTGTTTACCATGCTCGGTATCTTGCTTTTTTTGAACGTGCTAGAACAGAAATGCTTAGACACTTAGGTATTAGCCAGTACAAGTTGTTACAAGAAAGTATTGCTTTTGTTGTGAAAAAGATGGATATTAATTACAATTTCCCAGCTCGTTTAGATGATATGTTAACTATCAACAGTAAAGTTGAAAAAATTGGTAAAGCATCTATTATTTTTAAGCAAACTATTACCAACCAAAATCAGCAATATATTAGCGAAGCTAATGTTATTATTGCTTGTGTTGATACTATTAAAATGAAGCCATGTGCGCTTCCAAAGTCATTAGTTTTGGAGTTTATATAAATGGAAAACCTGAATATTGTTGAACTGTTTTTGCAAGCAGGTCTATTAGTACAATGTGTCATACTATTACTACTCATGTTCTCAGTGATATCTTGGGCTATCATCTTTCAACGAACGAAAGTTTTAGGGCAAGCTAAAAAGCAAATAAAGCAATTTGATAATAATTTCTGGGCTGCTGATGAATTAAATGTTTTGTTTGATAAAGCAAAATTTAATAAAGAAGAACTTAGTGGTACAGAACATATTTTTTATTCAGGTTTCAAAGAGTTTACTCGGTTGTATCAAATTAACCCTAATATGTCCGAAGCCGCTTTAGATGGCGCATCGCGTTCTATGCGTTTAGCAATGAACCGCGAACTTGATAAGTTAGAATTGAATATTGCTTTTTTAGGTACAGTTGGATCTATTAGTCCATATATAGGTTTATTTGGGACGGTTTGGGGAATTATGCATGCATTTATTTCTCTTGGTGCTGTTAAACAAGCCACCTTGCAAATGGTTGCTCCGGGAATCGCCGAAGCATTGATTGCTACGGCTATTGGATTATTTGCTGCTATTCCCGCTGTTATGGCTTTTAATCGATTATCATTAAAAGTAGGAAGAATTGAGCAAAATTATCTTAACTTTATTGATGAATTTTCAGCTATATTACAACGTCAAGCTGTGGCTATTAGGAAATAATTATGAGCAGGCGTTCTCGTTATTTAACTAAATCTGAAATTAATATAGTACCACTGCTTGATGTGTTATTAGTGTTGGTACTAATTTTTATGGCGACCGCTCCTATTATTAGCCAAAGTGTTGAAGTTGATCTGCCTCAAACTTCTGAATCTAAAACGGTTTCACCATCCGATAATAAAATAATTATTATAGAGGTATCAGACATTGGTGTTTACACATTAGTCATTAATCAAGAGCGCCAAATAAATTTATCTCAAGAGCAAATTATTGCTGAAGTTAAACAGCAATTAGCTTTAAATGAAAAGGCAATTTTTTTAGTTGGTGGTGCTAAAAATGTTCCTTATGAAGAAATAATAAATGCGTTGAATTTATTGCAATCTGCAGGTGTTAAGTCTGTAGGGTTAATGACTCAACCAATTTAAATTTAAGCGATGATAACAATATATTAGAAATGTCAGCAATGTCGAATAATTCAAAATCAAAGTTAAGCCTTGCAATCATCATATCGATTATACTGCATGTAGCGTTAATTATTATTTTAAGCTATAGGCTAACACAAGATGATAGTAATAATTATGGCAGCAATAATGGGCAAACAATTGATGCTATCATGGTTGATCCAACTATAATGTCTGAACAGTACCAAAGGCAAATGCAAAGCCAAATATCTCAACAAAAAGCAGAACAACAAAGGAAGGAGCAAATTGATAGGCAGTTTCAAAATTTTCAAGAAAAACAGCTTGTTCAACAGCAGCAGTTACAAGAATTAGAAAAAGAACGTTTAAAACTTGAAGAAAAACTCAAACAAGAGCAAAAAGCTGCTATAGGAAAGTTAGAAGCAGAAAAGAGATCAGCTGAGCAAAAGGCAGCAGAGGAAAAAGCTATTGCAGAAAAACTAGAAGCAAAAAAGAAAGCTGAAGAGAAAAAAGTTGAGGAAGAGAAAATAGTAAAAGAAAGGCTAGCTATTAAGCAGAAGGCGGAAGCTGCTCAAAATGATAAAAAAGTTAATGATCTTCTTGGTGGAATTATTTCTACATCTAGTTCCTCATTGACTCGTAAAGGTACATCTAATGGTGAATTAGATAAGTATATATTTTTAGTTAAAAGTGCTATAAGCAATAAATTTATTAATCCAAATAAGCTTTATGTTGGTCAAAGCTGTATGTTAGAAATTCGTATCGCACCCGATGGTTTGTTATTGGATGTTAAAGTATTAGGTGGTGATGAAGCTTTATGTCGGGAAGCATTAGCAGCTACAAAATTAGCCGTCATACCAAAACCATCGAATATACTTTATAATGAAGTTAAAAGAATGAAAATTAATTTTGAACCAAAGTGATAATTGTTTGTAGAAGTGCTAACCTAAAATATCTTTCCCGTGAATAAACCTTCAATATCTTTAAATAAAGATATTGAAAATCGACTTATCACCCCAATATATAATCTATTCATTCCAATTTAAGTTATTTATGTAAAAGAAGGAGCAGAATATGACAACAATTGTCAGTGTCCGTCGAGAAGGCCAAGTCGTTATTGGTGGGGATGGCCAAGTCACGCTAGGCGAACGAATAATTATGAAGGGAAACGCTCGCAAGGTTCGCCGTTTATATAATAATAAAGTGATTGCAGGTTTTGCTGGTGGTACTGCTGATGCTTTTACGCTTTTTGAATTATTTGAGCGAAAATTAGAAATGCATCAAGGGCATTTAACCAAATCAGCTGTTGAACTAGCGAAAGATTGGCGTACAGATAGAATGCTACGTAAGCTTGAAGCATTACTTGCTGTTGCTGATGAAAGCGCATCACTTATTATTACTGGTACTGGAGATGTTATCCAACCAGAAGATGATTTAATTGCAATTGGTTCTGGTGGACCTTATGCACAAGCAGCTGCACGTGCTTTACTTGATAATACATCGCTATCAGCGCATGATATTGTGCAAAAATCATTATCAATTGCAGGTGATATTTGTGTGTATACTAATGATTTTCAAACAATCGAAGAACTCAATTATTAATTAAACTGATCTAAGAGAATTTTATTATGTCTGAAATGACTCCTCGCGAAATTGTAAGCGAATTAAACCAACATATAATTGGACAAGATAAGGCAAAACGATCTGTTGCTATAGCTTTACGTAATCGTTGGCGTCGTATGCAATTAGATGAAGCTTTACGCCATGAAGTAACACCCAAAAATATTTTAATGATTGGACCAACAGGTGTTGGTAAAACTGAGATTGCAAGACGTTTAGCTAAATTAGCTAAAGCGCCTTTTATTAAAGTTGAAGCAACAAAATTTACCGAAGTAGGTTATGTTGGTAAAGAAGTTGATTCAATCATTCGAGATTTAACCGATTCTGCAGTTAAAATGATTCGTCAAGAGGCGATTGAACGAAATCGCACTCGAGCAGAGGAATTAGCTGAAGACCGTATTTTAGATGTGCTAGTGCCACGAGCAAAAGATGGTTGGGGACAAGTAGAAAATAATAATGATTCAACCGCAAGGCAAGCATTTAGAAAAAAATTACGTGAAGGTTCACTTGATGATAAAGAGATCGAAATAGAAATAGCAGGTGTCAATATAGGAGTTGAGATTATGGCTCCTCCAGGTATGGAAGAGATGACAAATCAACTACAATCAATGTTTCAAAATTTAGGTGGACAGAAAACTAAACCACGTAAAATGAAAATTAAAGATGCATTTAAGCAATTGATTGAAGAAGAAGCCGCTAAGCTTGTAAATCCTGATGATCTTAAACAGGAAGCAATAGAAGCAGTTGAACAAAATGGAATTGTTTTTATTGATGAGATCGATAAAGTTTGTAAACGTGGTAACTCATCTGGTCCAGATGTTTCTCGCGAAGGTGTACAGCGTGATTTATTACCTCTTGTTGAAGGATGTACGGTTTCAACAAAACATGGTTCTGTTAAGACTGACCATATTTTGTTTATTGCATCAGGCGCATTCCAAACAGCAAATCCGTCGGATTTAATACCGGAATTGCAAGGTCGATTACCTATTCGAGTTGAATTGCAAGCATTAACTAGTGAAGATTTTGAGCGTATATTAACTGAGCCTAATGCTTCACTTACGGCTCAATATAAAGCACTAATGGCAACTGAAGGTGTAAATATTGATTTTACAGCTGATGGGATTCGTAAGATTGCTGAATCTGCTTGGCAAGTAAATGAACAAAATGAAAATATTGGAGCTCGTAGATTGCATACTGTATTAGAACGTTTAATGGAAGAGATTTCATTTGAAGCGAGTGAACTCGATGGTCATACGATTACAATTGATGCCAAATATGTAGGTGATCATCTAGATAAACTTGTTGCTAATGAAGATTTAAGTAAATTTATCTTATAGGCAATTTAAATTGTTGACACTAAAAAGGTGAGCTAAGCTCACCTTTTTATTAACTAGTTTAATTTTTACAGGTTATTTTTTAATAGCCCTTCTAATATTTCTGCTGCTTTTTGCTTAGAATTTGATTTCTTGTCATCTTTTAAATTTCGATTTTCTAACTTATTACGAAGTTTATCTAAACCTTGTTGTATTTTATCATTCAATAAATCTTTTAAAACTTGGCTGATATCAATTTGATAATTAAGTTTAGTGAATTGCCCATAAATACGGAACGGAATAGTCAGTTGCTGTAATTTCGCAATTGTCTCACTTTTGCCATTCCAGCCTCCTAGCATTTTTATATTTAAATTAACGTCTAAATCTTTTTGTTCCATGCCAATTCGCCCTGAACCTTCAATAATATCAAGTGTTTCTGAGTTAGCTGTTAAAGAAGTAAGGTTTATATTGCCATTACTCAAATAAGCATTCGCTGAAATTTCGTGAAACTCAGTATATTTTTTTTGATTTTCAACGGTTAAAACATCTTTAGTGTATTTCGCAGTTGCACTTTGGATAATATTTTGAATATTTATATTATCAAGCCTTGCATTGGTTATAACAATACCCAATTTACCTTGTAAATTATTGGATAATTTAGATAGTGTTATAGTGCTTGCTTCTAATTCTCCAGTTGCATTAAAAAGACCTACTAGATCATTACCGGTATCAATTTGGTTAAAAAACGTATTTAAATCAACATCTCTCACTTTTGTATCAAGTTTAATTAAAGTTTCTTTTTGTTTACCATTTGCAAAACCTTTTGCAACAATATGACCTTTCGCAAAATCAAAGCTAACATCGTTAAATGTTGCGATTCCATCTTTGTTAATGACGTCCACATTTACATTATTTAATACTAATTTATTTTTGACTAATTCTTTTATTGTAAATTTAGTTTCTGCATCAAATAAATTAAGAAAAATAAGTTCATTATTCGCTTTTGGTATTGTCGATACAACAGGTGTTGTTTGCTGTGTTGCTAAGTTAACATTATTATTACTATTATTTGATTTTTCATTTATTCCATCTGCAAACGAATCAAGGTTCAGTCGGTCGGCATTAAAATTTAATACTAAATGTGTTTTTTGATCTAAATTAGCATGTATATGACCTGTAAAAATATTATCATTAATTGAAAAGGTTAGACGTTGGGTTTCAAAAATCCGAGGTTTTTGCTGATAATTAAACGTGCCTTTTAAATTACCTTTTAGTTTTCCTGATGGAATACCAATTCCTTTAATAATATAATCAAGATGTTCTAATTCTATTTTTGCATATTCAGGATATTGACCTAAATCAATGTTCGCTTTTGCTGTGTAAAATAGGTATTGCTGGTTTCGATCAATATTTCCTTTCACATCAACAGAAATGTTTTTGGCTGTATTTTGTTCAAGGGTTAAGGTCAGATTTCTAAAATTAATAAGGTTATTTTTTTGTTGCAAAATAACTGTACTATCTGAAATTTCGAATTTATTTAAAGTAAATTCCCAACCTGATTTGTTTTTTTCTTCTTTTTTTTGTTTTTGTAATATTCCATCTGAAGTTGTTGTAGGTTGATGGGGGGGCTCATATTGCATTTTTTTCCCTTTGCTTTCCTCTGTAATATTGATGACTGCTGATTTTACAAATACATTTTTAACATCAAGCCTTTTAGAAAATAAAGGAAATAACTCAACATCAAGCCGCATGTTATCTGCGGTTAAAATAGGTTTTTGAGCACCAATATCAGAAAGTTTTACTGAATCGGTTAATATACTTATTTGTGGCCAAATATGCCAACGTAAATCCCCTTCGATAGTTAACTCATAACCAGTTTTATCCCTTACTTTATCGGAGATAAATCCTCGAAAATTGTTAGGATCAACAAAAACTATTAATGAGACTATTCCGATCGCAATGAGCAGAATTAAGATAAAAAGAGTAACCAATATTTTTCTAATCATATTAATATTCCTTGATTAACGTTATGAATTATTTTAGTCTTTATCAATACGACTAGCAACTGCACCATGTTGGTCTTTATATTTTGCATCTTGACGACGGTTGTATGGTTTTTCAGCAGGTCCTGTTAGTGTTTCAAAGCTAAGCGCGCCGATTGTCATGCCTGGTCTAAGTGCGAGTGGAATTTTCCCTGAATTATAAAATTCAAGTACAATTTGTCCTTGCCAACCAGGATCAATTCTATGTGCTGTCACATGAACCATAAGCCCAAGCCTAGCAAGTGATGATCTCCCGTCTAACCATCCGACTAAATCATCTGGAATTGTAACCGATTCTAATGTAACCGCTAGCGCTAATTCTCCAGGATGAAGGTAAAATATACCATCTTTGGGGAGTACTATTTCCTCACTCATTACTTGTTCCAAAACAGCTGAAACTTCTTCTTTTGGTCCGCTTAAATCTATATAAGGTGTAGTATGTTCTCTGAAAGTACGAAACTGATTGCCTAATCTGACGTCGACTGTTGCGCCATTAATACAATTAGCTGCAGGTTGTGGTGTAATCTTTAATTTACCATTTTGTAAATATATTTCGATATCTCGATCGCATAGTCTCATGAATTGTCCTTAATAAAATTTTTATTTTTCATTTTAACAGGTTCTTCCCATGCCGTCGATGTTAGTAATTTAAGGCTTGATGACCCATGCACGCCCAAAGTGGTTATAATAACCAGCCAATTTACCGGCTTTGTCACCTACACCAAGATAAAGATCAAAATGCTGACCTTTTATCGCACCACCAACGTCAAGTGCGACCATTAAACGAACTTCTCGTCTATCTCTATATATTCCATCGTCATCAAGGAGTGGTACATCGACTAGGACGACAGATCCTATTGGCACAACTACTTTATCTGAAGCTACAGATGCATTTGCAACTAAAGGTATTGCTGCAGCGCCTTTTACTTCGGTATTATGTTGAGGTTTAAAAAAAACAAATGAACGGTTTTGTACTAGTAATTCTTTAAGTCTTTTTTCACTTTTATTTTGGGCCCAATTTTTGATTGCTTGTATTGAAATATTTTCTTTATCGATTTCCCCTTGTTCAACTAATAATCTTCCTATACTAGAATATTCATATCCATTTTTTCCGCTAAAACAAAAGAAAACTAATGGAGAACCATCTTCAAAATCAATATAAGCACTACCTTGAACCTCCATAATAAAATTGTCCATTAATGAATTACTGTAAGCAATTTCTAGCCCTTTTCCTGATAGTGCGCCATTATAGATTTGCTCTCGACTTGGTAATCTGCCTTTTAATCGATTAGGAAATTTATAAATCGGATATTTGAATTCGCCAGTTGGCTTATGCTTTGCTTTTATAACGGGTGTATAATAGCCGGTTAAATGTACATTTCCGTAGCCGTCTTGGCCTTCCATTTCATAACTTTTCAACCCAACCTTATCAAATTCATCAGTTCCTAAAGAACGGTTAATCCAAGAGTCAATGGCATTATAAATATGTTTATTTTTATGATATAAAGATGGTGAATAAGTTTTGATTTTTTCAATTTGTATAACATAATCTGAAATATTTATAGGAATAGCTAATTGAGGGTATGTAATATTGAAAGATGAAGATAGCTTACCTTCAGTATATCTTTGACCTTGTTCAATTTTATTGTTTTGACAGCCAGCTAATAATAGAATAAATAAAATAGGTGCCAAATAAAAATAGTCACAGTAGTTATTCTTTTGCATTCTAATGATTTGTTTAAGTAATAAGCATGGTTTGTTATGCTACACAATTCTTTTATAAGAAACTACTGTTAATTTTTATGTCGGCATAAAAAGTTTTCATAATATTTCAGCTTGCGGTTTGCAGGGATAAACTTTATATTTCTATATTCTTTATAAAATCGAAAAAATTTCGAAATAAAAGGTGATAATAGCGATGAGCATTACATCCTCAAACAATGATCTAAAGCGAAACCTATCTAATCGGCATATCCAATTAATTGCAATTAGTGGTGCTATTGGTACCGGGCTATTTATGGGCTCAGGAAAAACGATTAGCCTTGCTGGACCGTCGATTGTATTTGTTTATATAATCATAGGTTTTATGCTTTTTTTTGTCATGAGAGCAATGGGTGAAATTCTGCTTTCTAATTTAAGATATAAATCTTTTAGTGATTTTGCTAATGATCTACTAGGTCCTTGCGCTGGTTTTTTTACTGGTTGGACTTATTGGTTTTGTTGGGTTATTACTGGAATTGCTGATGTTGTCGCCATTTCAGGATATGTGCAACATTGGATACCTGAACTACAATCATGGATACCAATGTTATTAACGGTTGTTTTATTATTAACCTTAAATTTATTAACAGTAAAAATGTTTGGTGAAACAGAATTTTGGTTTTCGATGATTAAGATTATTGCGATTTTGGCGTTAATAGCTATTGGTATAGTATTAATTTTAACCTCTTACCATTCTGAACAAACTAATACAATATCTGCATTTTCCAATTTATGGAAATTTGGTGGTTTTTTCCCTCATGGTACTATGGGTTTTTTTGCTGGGTTTCAAATTGCCATTTTTGCTTTTGTGGGAATTGAACTTGTAGGTACAACAGCCGCAGAAACAATCGATCCTAAGAAAAACCTACCACGAGCTATTAATTCTGTGCCTGCTCGTATTATCTTTTTTTATGTTTTTGCGTTAATTATTATTATGAGTGTAACGCCATGGAAGCTAATTTCACCGAATAAAAGCCCATTTGTTGAATTATTTACTTTAATAGGTTTACCTGCCGCCGCAAGTATTATCAATTTTGTTGTATTGACATCAGCTGCATCATCAGCGAACAGTGGAATTTACTCAACAAGCCGAATGTTATTTGGACTTGCTAAAAAACAAGATGCGCCGGAACCTTTTGGTAAGTTGTCTAGTCGTTCTGTGCCTGCTAATGGATTAATCTTTTCGTGCTCTTGTTTATTTGGTGGGGTGGTATTAATTTATTTTGTACCCAATGTTATGCATGCATTTACTATTGTGACTACGATTTCAGCCATTTTATTTATGTATATTTGGTCAATGATTCTAATTTCTTATATAGCTTATCGACGCAAAAAAGCTACTTTACATCAGCAATCACAATTTAAAATGCCAGGTGGTATTTTGATGTGTTATGTCTGTTTAGCTTTTTTTGCCTTTGTGATTGTGCTTCTTACTTTGGAATCTGATACACGACAAGCTTTAATTGCCACACCAATTTGGTTTATCATTTTAGGTATAAGTTATTATTTACGTTCTTTAAAACGTAATAAATTTTGATTTTTAAATGGCAGGAATGCCTGCCAATATCTTCATAACTATTATTTATTTTTTTCTGGCCAGATGAAGCTTGCAATAATTCCCAAAGTTAAAATGCCTAACACGATATAAAGGCTATTAGTTGGGCTAATATTGATGTTATACCCAAATAGGTGGTTGCCAGCATTGAAAGCTAATTTGAAGGCAATAAAAAACAACAAATAGGTTACAGCTTTACTAAGGTGGACTAAATATTGTTGCATAGCTTCTAAAACAAAGTACATTGTTCTTAACCCTAAAATGGCAAAGATCATAGCGCTATAAACAATGAATGGCTCTTGGCTAACGGCGATTATAGCTGGCACAGAATCAAAAGCAAACATTACGTCGCTAAGTTCAATTACAACAATGCATAAAAACAGCGGGGTAGTATATAAAATATTTTTGGAGAATTTACTAACAAATTCAGCATCTCCTGATTTTGCCAGTTCAGCATTGAGCTGTTTTTGTGTTAATAAAAAATGGTGGCCAACAATTTTGGGATAAGATGGTAAAATGCGTTTTGCGATGCGATAAGCAAAATGTTCTGAATAATCCTTTATTTCATGATTCTTTCCTTGATTTTTTAACATCATTATCCCAGTGAAAGCAACTATAGCAGAGAATAATAATTCCATCCATGGCCCTAATGATAATAAACTGGAACCAATTATCACAAAAATAGCGCGGAATATAATAGCACCAATTACTCCCCAATAGAGTAAGCGATGACGATAATTATCAGGAATGCCAAACCATGAAAAAATAGCCATAATGACAAAAAGATTATCCACTGAGAGTGCCTTTTCCAATACATAACCAGTAATAAATAGGCTTGCAATAGAGCTTCCGTGATGAAGGTATAAATAGAGTGAAAAAGCCAAAGCAATAGCAATCCAAAATAGTGACCAAACAATGGCATTATTTAAGCTTATCGGTTTATCATTATGATGAGCAAACAAATCAATAACGATTGCAGTTAAAGCCAATATAATGAAAACTAGTACTGTTTCAATTGGAAAACCTAATAAATGTTGAATCATGTTATTATCACCTAAAGTTAAATTTTGTATTGAAATAATTTCAATAGCTATTTTATTATTTTAATGGAATATATTAATAAAACGGATTGAGTATATATTGATAGGCATAACAAAAAAAGCTATATTTGTAGTTAACTTCTTTATTAAAAACCATTTTGAGCCGATTTCAATGAAAAATTTCAAAGCAATTTTTGTTTTTGTTCTTTCTTTTTTATCTAGTTTAGTGCAAGCGTTATCAGTTGAACCTTATATTTCTACTTTACCTAAAGGAAGCGATATATCCATTCTGGTTCAATCTGTTGGAAGGCAGCCTACAACTTTGGCCCAATACAAGAGTGATCAATTTAAACAACCGGCTAGTATTCAAAAAATCATAACTGCTCTTGCAGCAGAGCTTGAGTTAGGTAGTGATTTTCGATTTGAAACACAAATGTTAACTAATGGTTTAATTAGTCATAAACAGTTAAATGGTGATTTAATAATTAAATTAAGTGGTGATCCAACCTTTAGTCGAAATCGGCTGCAAACTATGCTTTCTGCATTACGCCAAAAAGGGATTGAAAAGATATCGGGAAAAATTATTTTAGATACTTCAATTTTTACAAGTCACGATAAAGCTGAAGGATGGTCATGGAATAATTTAACTGCTTGTTATAATGCTCCTCCATCCGCTGCAATTATTGATAATAACTGCTTTTTTGCATCAGTTACGCCAAGTAAAATCGGTGGAAAAGCGTCTATTTCGATTCCAATTGGTATTCCTGTTACAGTAATGGGGGATGTAAGAACTATTGCAAAATCTAGTAAAGATTTGAATGATAAATATTGTGAATTAGATGTTAGCTACTCTGCCAAAAATAATTATTACCTATCAGGTTGTATTGCTACTAGTTCAAAAAAAATACCACTTAAATTTGCTATATTAGATGGAGTTTATTATTTTTCTGCAATTTTAAAAAATGAACTTAAGAAACAAAAAATGACTTTTACTGGGATTATTACACAGAGCAATCAAAAAATAACTTCCAAACTTACATTATTAGCTACAAACCAGTCAGCTCCTCTTTCAGAACTGTTAACTATTATGCTTAAAAAATCGAATAATTTATATGCTGATGCCATTTTCAGAACATTGGGGGCTCACTATTATAATATACAAGGCACATGGCGAAATAGCGGCGATGCTGTTAAGCAAATTTTACGAAAAAAAGCCGGTATTGATCTTGAAAATCTGGTCATTGTAGATGGCTCTGGTTTATCAAGATTGAATTTAGTTAGTGCTAATAAAATGATGGAAATTTTACAGTATATTTCGGCTCATAATGCTGAATTGGGTATTATTGAGAAACTTCCCATTGCGGGAACTGATGGTACATTGCAATATCGTAAAAGTTTTATTGAATTACCTCTTAAAGAAGCTGTACGCGCTAAAACAGGATATATACAAGGTAGTTATAACTTAGCTGGTTTTATTCAAAAATCAGATGGCAAATATATTGCATTCGTTCAATTACTATCGGGATATCATGCTGATAACTCTATTGAACCTAAAAATAGTGCGATTATGAGGTTTGAATCAGATTTTTATAAAAACTTTATCAATTAATGTAACCTGATAGCGCTATATATGGTGATATATGCGTTTATATTTTAGTTGATTTTATTTATAAATTTTCTGGCAAAAAACCGCCGCTTTGGTGTTTCCAAAGATTTGTATAGAGTCCATTTTTTTCAAGTAGCTCTTGATGTGTGCCTTGTTCAATGATTTTTCCCTGATCAAGAACAATTATTCTATCCATTGCTGCGATAGTGGATAAACGATGAGCAATAGCAATAACGGTTTTACCTTCCATTAATGTATACAAACTTTCTTGTATCGCTTGTTCTATTTCAGAATCTAGTGCGCTTGTGGCTTCGTCTAATAATAAAATAGGGGCATTTTTAAGAATCACTCTAGCAATTGCAATACGTTGTCTTTGCCCTCCTGATAATTTTATACCTCGCTCACCAACAAAAGCATCATAGCCAGTTCTACCATTAGCATCAACTAAGGTTTGGATAAAACTATCGACATGGGCTTTTTTTGCTGCTTTGATCATTTCATCTTCCGTCGCTTCATTATTTCCGTAAAGCAAGTTTTCTCGTACTGATCGATGTAATAGTGATGTATCTTGGGTCACCATACCAATTTGAGCGCGCAAACTTTCTTGGTTTACTGTTGTAATATTTTGATCGTCGATAATGATTTCGCCACTTTTTAAAGTGTAAAAGCGAAGTAGTAAATTAATAAGCGTTGATTTTCCTGCACCTGAACGACCTACTAAACCAATTTTTTCTCCAGGGTTGATAGTTAAATTTAAATCTTCAATAATAGATTTATCTCTTTTTTCATCATAGTTAAAATAGATATGTTTAAATTCAATTCTTCCTTGAGTAATATTAAGGTTAGCTGTACCAGGTTTATCAACCTCCGTTTTTGCGTCAGAAAATGTATTAATTCCATCTTTAACCACACCAATATTTTCAAATAAGGCAGCCATTTCCCACATAATCCAATGTGAGAAACCATTTAATCGCAGGGTAACAGCTGTTGTTGTTGCAATAGCTCCAATGCCAACCAATTGATTTGTCCATAACCATAAGGCAACCCCAGTCGTGCTTAGTATTAGTGAAACAGAAAGTAAATGGTTAACAATTTCAAAACTACTCACTAACCGCATTTGCTTATTGACAGTAGCCAAAAATTCATCCATTGATTCTCTAGCGTATTTAGCTTCATTACCTGAGTGTGAAAACAGCTTTACTGTCATAATATTCGTATAAGCATCTGTGACTCTTCCTGTCATAGTCGAACGCGCATCAGCTTGTATACTGGCAATTTTACTTAGGCGTGGAATAAAGTAGTACATTGCTATTCCATAGAGCAAGCTCCAGCCTAAAAATGGTAATAATAACCGAGTTTCTAATTGACCAATAATTGCTGCCATAGTAATAAACGAAATAAAAACGTATATGAAAATATCAGATATTAAAAAGCAGGTATCTCTAACAGCAAGTGCTGTTTGCATCACTTTTGATGATATTCGACCAGCAAAATCATCTTGGAAAAAATGCATATTTTGGTTCAATATTAATCTATGTAAAACCCAACGCATTCTCATCGGAAAGTTACCGGCAAGACATTGGTGCTTTATTATAGTTTGCAAACCAATTATTAATGTACTTGCTAAAATTATCAAGGCTAATGATATTAATGTTATCTTTTCTTGTTGCCAAAATTTACTTGATTCGACTTCTGATAGAGAATCAATAACTTTACCGAGAGCGGCAAATAAAAAAGCTTCAAATGCACCACCTAATCCACTGAGGATAATTAGCAGTAACATAAATAAGCGAGTACCTTTGGTTGAGTGCCATATAAAACTAAAAAAGTTTTTAGATATTGGTTTAGGTTCATCTATAGGATAAGGTGATACTAATTTTTCAAAAAATCTATACATATAAGACCTAATTAGTAATAACGTTCATTCATTGATAGGTTATCAATGATATTAAAATATTGGGATAGTGTAGGTAGATGTAAATCATTATCGCACTAATTTTTTGTTTGAAACTTTAAATAAATATCATTTAATTGACTTCCTGCTTTTGTGAAAGTAATGAATGTTAGATAATTAGTGAGGAAATAATTTGCTTGTTATTTCCTCTATCCAGATTATATCTTGAAAGTTAGTATATAGCTATTAAAAGTGATTAAAAAATATCTTTAATGATCTGTACAATACGACCAACAATGTGATATTTATGAAAGTTTGTTTTTGGTACTTCAATTGTTGGATACTCACTATTATTACAAATTAACAGCCACCCATCTAGAGTTAAGCGTACTTTTCTTAAAAAGGTAATATCTTCATATTCAATCAGATAAATTGCACCATCAACAATATCACCTATGTCCGTATTAATAATAAGACCATTATTGTTGTTTATTTCGGGCGACATTAGATCGCCTTTTGCCCAATATATGAGTAACTTTTTGATGTCTAGCCCTCGATGGGAGGCCCAACCTTCTACAATAGGGTAATTCATGACAGGTGGAGTTTCACGAACATAACGTTGCATTTGAGCTTCTTCTTTAGTAGGCAACTGTTTTCTATAAACAGGAATACGGTAGATATTTTCATTGTAAACATTTTCATCATCTTTTGAACCTAAAACTTCTAATTTGTAACCAGTAGCAAGCCAGTTAAAAGAAACATTACATTTTTCTGCAATGACTTCTAAGCGTGTTAGTGATGGGTATGTTTTGCCTGATAAATAGTCTCGAATGACTGTTTCAGACATATCACATTTTTTAGCAAAGGCTGAAACAGATAAACCTTGCATTGAGCTATGTAATCTATCTTTAAATGTTTTAACATTTTTATTTTTAATCATATTCATTTCTAACTCATTTTTGTTATTTCATCCATTTTCCAATTATAGTGTATATTTTACAAGTTTTACATATTTCGTCTAATGAAAAAATTATATAAAAATGTGATTTTATTAATATTTGTAAGTGATTTTCGTTTTATATTTTGATAATTTCATTATTTCAAGTATTAAAATACGTTGTCTGCAATGTTTTAAAAAAATAATACTTCTTCGTTTTTCTTTTGAATTGTCGACATTTTTCATTGGTAAGTTTTGTTTTTCAATTGTTTTCATTTGATTTTTATAATTTATTTGACATATATCAAATACGTATTTTTTAGAATTAAATCTTGATTTATTTATTATCAATTGGTTTTTGCTAGATTTTATTTGATATTGCTTCTGTTTTGAACGATTTTAAAATAAATAAAAAAACAAATAAAAACGTTGACTAAAACGAAAAAAAATGGATAATAAGCAGGGTAAGGATTTTTCATTGTTTTCTTTCCTTATATTCCTTATATTTCATGTTGGCCTGCATATTTATATGCAGGTCTTTTTTTTTATCAATTTATCATGAAATTCTTATTCATTAAGAGTATAATCTTAACATTTTTTAAAATTTAAGTTTAAGATTAAACTTAAGCAGCTTAATAATATATAATTAAGGGGTTTGATTAATGTCATTTAGTATCCCACATCTTTTAATGTTTCTTGCCGTAGTTGTTCTTTTATTTGGTACAAAAAAATTACGTAGTTTGGGGGAAGATGTTGGTTCGGCAATAAAAGGATTCAAAAAAGAGCTGAGTGGTGATGTTGAATCTAAGCATGATCCTAAATTAGATAATAAATAGTTTTATATAAAACAATATGAATATTCAATGTGATATTGCGATTGTTGGTGGTGGATTAGTCGGTTTGGCAACAGCATGTGCACTTAGCCAATGTGATTTAAACATTGCGATTATAGATACTAAAATTCATCAGCATGAATTCTTGCCACATGCTGAAATGAGTATTAGAGCTTCTGCTATTAATGGCGCTAGCCAGCGTTACTTTTCAAAAATTGGTATATGGGATGATTTATGCAATAGCAACCGCGTACAGGAATTTACCGAGATAGGTGTATGGGAAAAAAATGGTCAAGCCCATTTGTCTGCCCAAGCCAAAGATTACGGTTATTCTAATCTTGGATACATAATTGAAAATAATGTCATTTCTCATTACCTTTACCAGTTTGTCTTAAAATGTCCGAATATTAATATTTATAGTTATGAAGCAATTGATTGTACATTTAATGATGATTTTGCCTTTTTGACACTTGCAAATAAAACTGTTTTACAAGCTAAATTAATGATAGGCGCTGATGGTGCTCATTCTTGGGTGCGTAGGAGTGAAAATATTTCTATTCTTGAGCGTGATTATCTTCATCATGCTGTCATTACAACTGTTGAAACTGAATATTCTCATCAATCCTGTGCTAGACAAGTGTTTTATCCCAATGGAATTATTGCTTTTCTTCCTCTTTGGAATGTAAATAAAAGTTGCTTAGTTTGGTCGACAAAACCAGATAATGCATCTACTTTAACTTCACTTTCCGAATCAGAATTTTCGAACGAATTATTTTGGTTAACAGGTGATAAAGTCGGTAAATGCCAGTTAATTAACCCTAGAATGGTATTTCCATTAAAAGCGCGATTTGCTAAACAATTTATTAAGCATCGGTTAGTACTAATTGGCGATGCAGCCCATACTATTCATCCTTTAGCAGGACAAGGGGTAAATTTAGGTTTTCAAGATTCTGCTTTGTTAGTTTCAACCATTAAACAATTAATTGAAACTAATAAAGATATTGGGCTTGTAAAAAATTTAAAATCATTTGAATTTAATCGTCGCAAAGATGCGTTAGTTATGCTTACGGCCATGCAAACTATTCAAGATATGTTTAATGGTGATAATTTGTTGAAAAAGACGTTAAGAACAATTGGTATGAATGTTATTGATAATAGTCAGCTATTAAAAAAGCAACTGATTAAATATGCTATGCATATTTAATTTAAACTTATATCTAGTTAGTATTGTGTTTGTCAAAAACTTTTAGGTAAGTATGTGTGTCAGTATAAAAAACAAATTATGATACTTAATAGATTAAGAATCTATTCCAGAAATAACAATCCAACCATAAAATAAGTAAACTGAACTAAAGCCGCATGATCTAATGTGCTTAGCAAATTATAGTTAAACAAGAATAATAATGATGCACTAAAAAGTGCACCAATATTGATAATAAATCGTGATTAAACTGTTTGTTTTAATAAGTTATAAACAGGGGTAGCAAGACCTATTTTTGCGTTGTTAGATTTTAGGTTATACCAATAGCCAACAGATTCATTGAAACATTTTGTATACTTGGTAATGACACAATGAATAGGAAAAATATCTAAGTGGAAATGACTAAATGTGTGGCGAAATGCAACAAGTTGCTTTGGTGCAGTTGTTTGGATACCTTGTTTTTTTAACCAGTCAGCTATTGCTTGTTTACTTGAAAATTGAGGGAAACAATACAACCCTCCCCAAATACCAGATGGAGGCCTTTTTTCAAGCCAAATTGCATGATTATATTCCAGCATTAAAAAATAGGCTATCTTTTCGGGAATGGTATTTTTAGTTTTTTTTGTGGGATAGAGTCGCCAGCTTTCGTTTTTATATGCTAGACAATGATTTTGCAATGGGCATAAGGCGCATTTAGGCTTAGTGCGTGTACAAACCATAGCACCAATATCCATCATAGCTTGATTAAATTTTTCTACTTTGTGTTTTGGTGTGACTTGCTCACTTAATTGCCAAAGTCTATTTTCGACAGTTTTAATACCCGGCCAACCTTCAACAGTAAAGTATCGGGCTAAAACACGTTTTACATTTCCATCTAAAATTGGGTAATGTTGATTTTGTGCAAGAGATAAAATTGCACCGGCTGTGGAGCGCCCTATACCTGGAAGCCCGATAACATCATCGAACTTTGTAGGGAAAATACCATTAAATTTATCAACAATTAATTGTGCTGCTTTATGTAAATTACGCGCTCTTGCGTAATAACCAAGTCCAGTCCAAAGATGCAATACATCATCAATTGGCGCTTTTGCTAAATCTGTTATTTGTGGGAAGTGCTCAATAAAACGATTAAAGTAAGGAATGACTGTAGCAACTTGGGTTTGCTGTAGCATCACTTCAGATAACCAAACATGATAAGAGCTTTTTTTGACCTGCCATGGTAACGATTTTCTGCCATATTGTTCATACCACGTAAGGACCGCTTGCGAAAAGTGTCGTATTGTCATAGCCATTACATTGCAGCAACAATAGAATCACTAGGATAGCACCCTAGTACCTTAGTATATAAAGTCATTGATGCCAATTCTTTGAGTGCTGTTTGCATTTCATAAGAATGAATGTTACCTTGCAAATCGATATAAAACATCTCTTCCCAAGGTGTACCATGAATTGGGCGTGATTCGAGTTTAGTCATAACAATGTTATGGTTACGTAATACTGATAGCGCATCAACTAAAGCACCTGCTTGCTGACCTGTTTTCATTAGAATTGTGGTTTTAGCCGGGATTTGATCAGATACCTCTATCGGCTGACGAGCTAACACAATAAAACGAGTAATGTTTTCTTTTTGATTAGCAAAATTATGTTCAAGGGCTTGTAGACCATATAATTCACCACCATCTTTATTACCCATAGCTGCAATATTAGGTTGATTCAATTTAGCTACAGTTTCCATTGCTGATGAAGTACTATCGCAGTATATGATTTTCCAATGAGGGTAGTTCTCTAAGAAGTTACTACATTGCTGGAATGGTTGTGGATGGCTATAAATAGTATCGATTTGCTCTAGCTGTGAATTTTGTATAGCAAGAACACAATGATCAATAGGCAAAGAGAGCTCACCAATAATATGCAGATTAGTTTTTTGCAATAAATCATAAACTTCATTAATTGAGCCAGAACTTGAGTTTTCTATTGGTAAAATTCCATAATTTACGGCACCATTTTCGACTTGTTCAAAAATCTCTTTAAAGGTTGAACAGCTTAATTCAATCATTTCATCTAAGTGAGTGCTAGCATAGCGGCGAGCAGCAGAATGCGAATAAGATCCTTTGGGTCCTAAAAAGGCAACTTTGGCAGTGGTGATTGTACTTAGATTTATTTTTTCTTGTAAGATTTTTTGTTGTAATAGTACAGAATCTTCAATAATTAATTGATATAAGCGTTTAATGAAAATATCATCAAGATGATAGTTTTTTCCTTCATTGATTAAGGTTCTGATAAGTGAACGCTCACGATCAATATCACGGACAGGAATGTTTGCTTCAATTTTAGTATGAATTACCTGCGTTGAAAGTTGACGCCGCTCGGCAATAAGCTCTAGTAATGTTTTATCAAGTTTATTAATTTTATCTCGTAATGGTAACAAAGGATTTGTAGTCATTTTTATTAGATATTTAAAAAAAGTGATTTGTATTATAACAAGCAAAAAAATAAAGGCACCATCAAAGTGCTTTTTTATTCAATCAAGAAAATTGATAAATTAAATTTCTTCTTGTAATAGTGTGTTCTTTATGCTGTTATTCGCACACCTAGATTCGTTTTTGCGTTGTAGTTTATTAAGTTGTTTTTCAAGTTTATCAATAAGACCATTAATTGCAGTATACATATCAATATGTTTGGCAGAAGCAACAAATGAGGTTCCTTTGGTGGCAATTGTTGCACTAACAATAAATTCATCTGATTCTTTAAATAAAATGAGGGTTGATTAGTAGTGCTCTCCATTTATCTAACTTCGAAAACTTATCTTCTAGATAGCTACGAATAGCAGAGGTAACATCCATTTGTTGACTAGTGATACTTAACGTCATAATTGATTTCCTTTTTTATCAACAAATTTAATTTAAATGTTGTTACTACACAGGAAAATTATTTTAGTTTCGTCAATACAATATTTGTTTTTATCTAATTTTTATTAATTTAATTTTAAAATGGATTCCATTGTTTGAATATTGCATAGCATGTGACGGACTGAAACTGATTTTACCATGATTTTGATATATACTGTTTTAATAATTATTTAGTTTATCCTAAGTTATAGGTAATTATTCAATAATGAGGACAATGTGAGTTATTTAGATAATGTGAAGATTGTTTTGGTTGAAACATCTCATACAGGTAATATGGGGTCCGCTGCGAGAGCAATGAAAACCATGGGATTAACTAACCTTTGTTTAGTTAATCCAGTAATCAAGCCTGATTCTCAATCGATTTCGTTAGCTGCAGGGGCCAGTGATATTATAAAAAATGCACAAATCTTTTCTTCACTTGAACAAGCGATTGCTGATTGTACTTTAGTGATTGGTACTAGTGCTCGCTCTCGTAGTTTACAGTGGCCATATTTAACTCCCAAAAAGTGTGGCGATAAGATTATTCAAGAAGCCTCAAATCTCCATACTCAAGTCGCTTTGGTATTTGGGCGTGAGCGTGTTGGTTTAACTAATGAAGAATTGCAAAAGTGCCATTATCATGTTGGAATTCCAGCTAACCCTAGTTATAGTTCTTTAAATCTTGCTATGTCGGTACAGGTTTTATGTTATGAAATTCGCATGTCAATGCTCAATCTTGAAGATCAGCAATCTGAAAAGGAAAATGAGAATATGACTGAAACTGAGTTTCCCATAAATGCTGATATAGAGCGCTTTTACCAGCATTTAGAACAAACTTTGTTACAGACAGGCTTTATTAATGCCAGTCATCCAGGACAAATTATGGGGCGTTTGCGTCGATTATTTACACGAGCACGTATTGAACAACAGGAACTAAATATTTTGCGTGGCATTTTAACTTCGATTAATAAAATTCTACATTGATGACAAACAGAAAACCCACAGATTTGTGGGTGCTATTTTAAGGATAACACTGTTTAATGTGGTACCTTATCTATCAATCAAAATATTAATTTGAAGTATGTTAGCTATTAGCTTTTTTTCGCCATGTTGTGCCGTTTGCACTGTCTTCAAGAACAATATTCATTGCATTTAGTTTATCACGAGCTTCATCGGCCTGAGACCAATTTTTGTTTGCTCTTGCTTCGTTACGTTGTTTTATTAATGCCTCAACTAATGCCACATCAACATCATCTTGCTTATCACCTTGTAAAAATTTAACAGGATCTTGCTCTAATAATCCAAGTACTGCTGATAAATAACGTAACTCAGCTGCTAACTCATTAGCGAGTTGCATATTATTATCGGCTTTGGCTTTGTTTATTTCACGAGCCAGCTCAAAAAGCGTTGAATAAGCTTCTGGCGTATTAAAGTCGTCATCCATGGCATTACAAAACTGGCGATAATAATTACTGTCAGGTGTCGTATGTGGATGATTCGCGTCAGTATCTCGCAAGGCTGTATATAATCGCTCAAGTGCCATTCTTGCTTGTTTTAAATTATCTTCACTATAATTTAACTGGCTACGGTAATGACCAGATAGTAAAAAATAACGTACTGTTTCAGCATCATAATGCTTTAATACATCGCGAATAGTGAAAAAATTATTGAGTGATTTTGACATTTTTTCTTGGTCGATCATTACCATACCAGAGTGCATCCAATAATTGACATATTGACCGTTATGTGCACAAGTTGATTGGGCAATTTCGTTTTCATGATGCGGAAACATTAAATCTGAACCACCGCCGTGAATATCAAAATGATTACCTAATTGATAGCTGTTCATTGCTGAACATTCAATGTGCCAACCCGGGCGACCTTTACCCCATGGTGAATCCCAACTTGGTTCGTTAGGCTTTGACATTTTCCATAATACAAAATCCATTGGATTTTGTTTAACATCAACAATATCAACTCGAGCACCAGCTTGTAATTGTTCTAAATTTTGGCGAGATAAAATACCGTAATTCGGATCGCTGTCTACCGAAAACATGACATCGCCGTTATCGGCAATATATGCATGTTTTTTTTCGAGAAGGTCTTCAACTAATTTGATAATTTGTGGCATATGACGAGTTGCACGAGGCTCTATATCAGGACGACGAATATTTAGTGCATCAAAATCGGCATACATTTCTTGTAGCATTCTATCTGTTAGTTGATCACAGGTTTCACCATTTTCGAACGCACGTTTAATTATTTTGTCATCAACATCAGTAATATTACGAACATAAGTTAAATCATAGCCTAAAAAACGTAAATAACGTGCGACAACATCGAAAGCAACAAAAGTACGCCCGTGACCAATATGACAAAGGTCGTAAATTGTTACTCCACAAACATAGAGTCCGACTTTATTAGGGGCAATAGGTTGAAATATTTCTTTTTCTCGTGTTAATGTGTTGAATATTTTCAGCATTATAGTTTACTATTTGTTGGTAATTGATTCTAGCGATTAATATAACAAAAATCTAGATATAACGAAATTACTTATTATAATTGTTTTCAACGAAAATAAATGGACATGGATACTTTGTCATTAGATATTTGAAGGGAGGATTTCATCATATGGCATTAGCAAGTAAAATTGCGCTCTAAAAACTTATAACAAACTTAAAAGAATACTATTTTATCCTATATTGATTATTGCAACCATCGTTTTTGTTGTTATCAATGTGATAAAAATGTTGATCTATCATTTTCTATATCAATATTTTGCGGCTCTTTTGCTTACGGATAATAAAAAATTCTTTAAATAAAGGATAAGATAAAAAGACAATTGAGCAAGAAATTGGCGGTAATTCCCCGCCAATTTTGATTGCATATAAAATATTATTTGAATAGGCGATAAATATAAATTAGTAGAACCGCACCTAGTACTGAAATGAACAAGCTAGGGAAATTAAAGCCAGTTACAGTTCCCCAACCTAAAAAAGTACTTATATAACCGCCAACTAATGCTCCAGCAATACCAAGTAGAATTGTTTTTACCACACCAACACTTCCTAGAGGCATAAAAAATTTGGCAATCCAACCGGCAATTAATCCTAGAATAATCCAACTTAAAATACCCATGATAATTTTCCTTTATTTGATTAAGTTTAATATTATCTTACTGATTAGCTTTAATAAGTAAAAATTAACACAACTTTTGAAACATATAAATTGCTGTTAGTGAAACTATATAAAAAAGACAAATAATTGAAAATTAAGTATAGTTATATGAACGTAACCAACAAATTGTAATTCATATAATGATTACTATTTTATAATTTTTTTTGGTAAATGTTTAGATATTTTATGGTGCTTTACAATTTATTTTTTAATCGATTTAAAATGTAGATTAGTTAAGAAAATAGAGGAAGATTTAACTTCCTCTAAGGGCAATTATTCAAATATTGTTCTATGCAGAATTTTAATAATTTCTTCAGCATCATGACTTTTTGATAATAAACAGAGATTATGAGTGCTTGCACCATAGCAACAAAGCCTGATAACAAAATCATCTAGTGCGCCAAAAACTTCTTTAACTATGCCTTTAGTTGAAGTTAAATTATTACCAATAATTGCAATTAATGCTAAATCCTCTTCAACATCAACATGGCAAACGGTAGATAGTTCATCAAATAGTGCTTTGGTTAATAAGCTGGTACCATTGGTGTAGGTGCCGGTGGTATCAATAGTAAGTGCTATGCTGACTTCTGATGTTGTCACTAAATCAACTGAAATGTTATGTTTAGCAAGTATTGTAAATACATTAGCTAAAAAGCCTTGTGCATGCAGCATATTTAAACTAGTAATTGTTAATAATGTTTGTTTACGGCGTAAGGCTAACGCTCTAAATGATGGTAATTCAGCTTTTATACTATGAGTATTATAGACAATTGTGCCACCAACTTGTGGTTCTTTGCTTGAACCAACAAACACTGGAATATTACTCCGTACAGCAGGAACAAGGGTTGCAGGATGCAACACTTTTGCTCCAAAAGTAGCCATTTCAGCAGCTTCAGCAAAGGAAATTTCATCAATTCGTTTTGCTGCAGGAGTAATGCGAGGATCAGTAGTATAAATACCTGCAACATCAGTCCAAATATCAATTTGTGTAGCATTTAATGCTTCGCCTAATAAAGCTGCGGTATAATCACTGCCGCCACGACCCAAAGTGGTGGTTTTGCCTGAGCTTTCACAACCAATAAAACCTTGAGTAACAATAATAGAATTATTATTTAATGATTTTAAATGTGCGCAACAAAGTTGTTTGATTTCTTCTATTTTGGGAGTCGCTTTACCAAATTTATCATCTGTACGCATCACTTTGCGGACATCAAACCATAATATATTTTTTTGCTTTTCTTTTAATATCTCAACAAAAAGTTTTGAAGACATAATTTCACCGTAGCTGACTAACTCATCGGTCAGTGCTAATGATGTAGCCAAACTGGCAGCCTCGGATAAAGAGGCAATATTTAGGATAATCTGGTCTATTTCTGCACGCAGATTTGGGTTTTCAGGTAGTTGTTCTAAAATTTCGTATTGGATAGCTTGAATTTTAGCAATATGTTGTGCTCTTACCTCTGCATCCCGACCATCAGCTAATGCAATGAGTAAATTGGTAATACCAGCCGATGCAGATAATACAACGACTTTAATTTTGGGATTTGTGATGACGATATTAGCACTATTTACCATTGCTTGGTAATTAGCAACACTAGTACCTCCAAATTTAGCAATTACAAATGATGTTTCCATGGATTCCTCATATTAAAAATTTTTTATTTTTAAAAGAGATAGAGCGAGGTAATGTCCTATTTACAATTAAAGCAAAGAAGTACAAACCATGAAGCGCTCCACCTGGTATGGTGACAACCCAAGGGATTCAGCCCTTGCAGTCGATTTGATTGATTTCTGGATTATCAAACAAACCTCGGCATTACATCCCCTCAATTATTTTCAACGGTTCCAGTCCCTAAAATAATTCGCCTGAGTAATGCGCCTCTTCGTTCTTGTAACTTAAGTTACAAAATCATTGCTATATAGAATTAACGATTTTGTAAATTGTGTCAATATGTTAAATATGAAAAAATTACTTATTCACTAAAATTTAAGTTAAGTGGGATTACAATTCTTGTTCAAATAATTCTAGAATAATTTGATACAATTTTTTAACTGTACAGCCTTTAGTGGGTGTACTAAAAATTGTATCATCACCAGCAATTGAACCTAAAATTCCTTCGGCTTTACCAATCGAGTCAAGTAATCTCGCAATAAGTTGAGCTGCTCCTGGGCTAGTATGAATAACAACCATTGAACTGTTATAATCAATATCAAGAACTAAGTTTTTTAATGGGCTACTTGTGGTCGGTACACTCATTTCAGCTGGCAAACAATAGACCATTTCAGACTTTGCATTACGAGTTCTAACTGCCCCAAATTTAGTTAACATTCTCGATATTTTAGATTGATTTATATTATCAAATCCCTGTTCTTGCAGTGCTTGCACTATTTCGACTTGTGAGCTGAACTTTTCTTGGCTAAGCATCTCTTTAAATGTTTTAGTGAGAGCATCTTGTTTCATAATGTTCCTTCAGATTGAGTTTATTTCTATTTAGATGAAAATATTTTTATATTATGTTCGGCATTTATTAATCATAATTTCGATTGATACCAATTATAAATATTTTTTAACTAGTTAATTGTCATTTTTAATGGGACAATCTAAAATTATTAATATTAGTTAAATAATTATCCATTAAATTTGCATAATATTAAACATTTGATTTAAATGCATCTTTAGGACGAAAAGATTTGACTATTAATTCATGGGTTTCAATATAAGGTCCTTCTAAAAGCTGTATACAATAAGGAATACTAGCAAAAATACCATTTACAATCACATTGCCTTGGGAGTCTTTAACACCTTCTAAGGTTTCTTGAATGGATTTGGGTCTACCTGGTAAATTTAAAATTAAACATTTTTTGCGAATCACACCCACTTGTCGAGACAAGATGGCAGTTGGTACAAAATGCAAACTAATCTGACGCATTTGCTCACCAAAGCCTGGCATAATACGATCAGCTATTGCAAGTGTTGCATCTGGCGTGACATCTCTGAGAGCAGGACCTGTCCCCCCCGTTGTTAAAATTAAATCGCAATTTAACTTATCAACTAATTCACATAAGGTTTGTTTAATAATTGATTGTTCATCAGGAATCACGCGATCGATAGTTTCAAAAGGTGTTTTTATTGATTTTTTTAGCCATGAAGCTAAAGTGGGAATGCCTTCGTCTTTATAGATGCCACTTGAAGCTCTATCCGATACAGAAATTAACCCAATTTTAAACATAATATCTATTCCTTAATGAAGGGAGTATTCAAATCAATTTAAAATAAAATTACTGGTGAACCTAATTATAATAAAACTTTTGCAAAGTTTAATCGTTGCTTAAATAATTATAATTTAGGTATTGAATCATGTTTTATCTTAATATCAACATTAAATAATACTAAAAATACCTTTACAATGATTGATTATATTGTCAATATTAAATTTCATCAAATATGATCTTATATCTCTTTAATCATAATTTATTCACTTAGGATTTATTCATGTCATCTATTCCTGCACTTGAGCTAACTGGGCTCAAAAAAATTTATAAAAATGGTGTAGAAGCTTTAAAAGGTATTAATTTAACAGTGCAAGCAGGGGATTTTTATGCATTGCTTGGGCCTAATGGGGCCGGTAAATCAACAACTATTGGTATTATTAGTTCGTTAGTCACCAAAACATCAGGAACAGTTAAAATTTTTGGATACGATTTAGATAGCGACGTAGTGAATGCTAAAAGGCAGATTGGTTTGGTTCCACAAGATTTTAATTTTAACCAATTTGAAGGAGTGCTTCAAATCGTTGCTAATCAAGGTGGTTATTATGGATTACCACGGAAGTTGGCATTAGAGCGAGCTGAAAAATATTTACGTATTTTAGATTTATGGAATAAGCGCTATAGCCGAGCAGGTATGTTATCAGGTGGTATGAAAAGAAGGTTAATGATAGCAAGGGCACTTGTCCATGAGCCTAAATTATTAATTTTAGATGAACCTACCGCAGGTGTTGATATTGAATTACGTCGTTCTATGCATAATTTTCTTCATGAAATAAACCGTCAAGGAATTACCATTATTTTAACTACACATTATTTAGAAGAAGCCGAGATTTTATGTAGGCATATCGGTATTATTCAACATGGTGAGCTTATTGCTAATTCATCAATGCGTGATTTACTAGCTAATAGCCAATCTGAAACAATTATTATTGATTATTTACCAACATCTACACCTATTGCATTAAAAGGATATTCATTTTTAGATATCGAGCCGGGAATGTTAGAGGTTAAATTTGATAAACAATATGGTTTAAACCAGTTATTTGAACAGCTTAATCAACAGCAAATCAAAGTGATAAGTATGAGAAATAAAGCTAATAGGCTGGAAGAATTATTTGTTGAATTACTGCGTAATGATACACAAAAGCAAGGAGTGAATAATGAATAATTTATATTGGATAGCCTTAAAAAGTATTTGGCGTAAAGAGGTAGTTCGATTTTTAAGAATTTGGATCCAAACAATGATTCCACCTGTGATTACGATGTCTCTTTATTTTATTATTTTTGGGAATTTAATTGGTTCACGTGTAGGTAATATGGGGGGCTATAGTTATATGGCTTTTATTGTACCGGGATTAATCATGATGTCGGTAATTACTAACTCCTACACAAATGTTTGTTCATCCTTTTTCAGTGCCAAATTTCAGCGGAATATAGAAGAGTTATTAGTAGCTCCTGTGCCTACACACATCATAATTTGTGGGTTTGTTGGGGGAGGGGTGATACGCGGTATTTTAACGGGAATATTAGTCACAATTGTATCGCTATTTTTTGTTAATTATCAAGTCTACTCATGGTTTTTCGTCGGTTACACATTGTTATTAACTTCAATTCTGTTTTCATTAGCAGGTTTATTAAATGCGGTATATGCTAAAACTTTCGATGATATTAGTATTATTCCCACATTCGTATTAACGCCATTAACTTATTTGGGAGGTGTGTTTTATTCAATCACTATGCTACCAACTTTTTGGCAATGGGTATCCAAATTTAATCCCATTGTTTATATGATTAATGGATTTCGTTATGGTTTTTTAGGCATAACTGATGTTTCACTTTGGATCACTTTTTCAATGCTTATTTTGTTTGTAATAGCGTTGTATGTCATGGTGTGGCGATTAATTGAAAGAGGAAAAGGATTACGAAATTAACAACCAGAAATAACACCGCCGATTATAGTCGGCGGGAATGACTGGTTGTGTGTTATCAATATAATAATTGTTGTAATAAAAATTAAAATAATATAATAGTTTATAAATAGAACTCAAGAACTATATTATTAATAAATACCTAATTTTTTTTCTAAATAGTGGATATTTGTGCCACCTTTTTGGAAGCTTTTATCATTCATAATTTCGATATGAAGGTCGATATTGGTTTTGATACCGTCAATAACTAATTCTGCTAATGCATTTTTCATTCGTGCTATAGCTACTTCTCGCGTTTCCCCATAAGCTATTAGTTTACCTATCATTGAATCATAATATGGCGGTACTGTATAACCGGCATAAATATGTGATTCCCAACGAATACCGAACCCACCTGGTGCATGAAAACGGGTAATCTTTCCAGGTGATGGCATAAATGTTTTAGGATCTTCGGCATTAATCCTGCATTCAATTGCATGACCTTTAATTTCAATGTCTTTTTGTTTAATAGAAAGTGGTTTTCCTGCTGCAATTAGAATTTGCTCTCTAATTAAATCTACACCTGTAATCATTTCGGTAACAGGATGTTCTACCTGAATACGGGTGTTCATTTCAATGAAATAAAATTCGCCGTTTTCAAATAAAAATTCAAATGTACCTGCACCACGATAACCTATTTCAATACAGGCATTTACACAGCGCTCACCAATAAATTTGCGCATTTTAGGTGTAATGCCAACAGCTGGCGCTTCTTCAACTACTTTTTGATGACGTCGCTGCATTGAGCAATCACGTTCGGCTAAATAAACTGCATGACCTTGACCATCGGAAAGGACTTGAATTTCGATATGCCGTGGGTTTTCAAGGAATTTTTCCATGTAAACCATGTCATTATTAAATGCTGTCTTAGCTTCAAGTTTGGTCATTTTTATTGATTGTTCAAGATCCTTTTCTTCTCGAACAATGCGCATACCACGGCCACCACCGCCACCAGAAGCTTTAATAATAACAGGATAGCCAATTTGCTTCGCTATCTGTTTGTTCGTCTCTATATTACTACTTAATGGACCATCTGAGCCAGGCACACAAGGGACACCTGCTTTTTTCATAGCATGAATTGCTGATACTTTATCTCCCATTAAACGGATAGTATCAGGTTTTGGACCAACAAAAATAAAACCAGAACGCTCAACTTGTTCTGCAAAATCTGCATTTTCAGACAAGAAACCGTATCCAGGGTGAATAGCAGCAGCTCCAGTTACTTCGGCAGCGGATATTAATGCTGGGATATTCAAGTAACTTTTGGCAGAGGCTGCTGGACCAATACAGACTGTTTCATCTGCAAGTAACACATGTTTCAAATCTTTATCTGCCGAAGAATGAACAGCGACAGTTTTAATTCCAAGTTCTTTACATGCTCGTAAGATACGTAGCGCAATTTCACCACGGTTAGCAATAAGAATTTTATCCAGCATATTCGATCTCTTAATTTTATAAATTAATGAATGAATTCATATTATTCGATTATGAATAATGGTTGATCGAATTCTACTGGTTGACCATTTTCAACTAAAATGGCTTTGATAATACCTGCTTTTTCAGATTCAATTTGATTCATCATTTTCATAGCTTCAACAATGCAAAGTACATCGCCAATATTTACTGTTTGACCAACTTCTACAAAAGCTTTTGATTCAGGACTAGGAGTACGATAAAACGTTCCAACCATTGGTGATTTTATTGTTGTACCTGAAATATTAACTGATGCAGCCTCATTATCTACTTCTTCAATTGAAGTGGTTGGTGTTACAACAACTGGAGCAGCTTGAGGAATATGAAAGTTTTGTACTGGCGCTGAATGATTTGTAGCAGGTACAGAACGATTAATTCTAACTGATTCTTCACCTTCAGAGATTTCAAGTTCTGAAATACCTGACTCTTCAACTAATTCAATTAATTTTTTAATTTTGCGTATATCCATGAATTACACCATTTTATTTAATATAAGTAACAATTATTTAATGTAACCTTAATATTTTAAAAGTAACCTTTTAAAAAGAAAATAAGGCTGTAACTTAACATTAACGCGGAAGGATACACTGTAAAACACAATTTGTCATTATATATCTATTTTACGATCTGTTTTTATACTATTTTCTAGGTATTATTTTATAATTGCGATACAATAGAATAGTAAATCTCAATTATTATTGGGGCAGCTATGGAGTAAACACAATAAGCAAGTATGTTATTTTCTCAATTTAAAATATAAATATATATTTATATCATAGTTAACTTCATCATATTTAAATATACTTAAGTTAAGATTAATTCTAGGAAAAGTTTTTATTATGTTCAAAAAAGTTCGCGGCTTGTTTTCAAATGATTTATCGATCGATTTAGGTACAGCCAATACTCTTATTTACGTAAAAGGGCAAGGTATTGTACTAAATGAACCTTCTGTTGTGGCCATTCGCCAAGATCGTTCAGGGACACCTAAAAGTGTTGCTGCTGTTGGTCATGCTGCGAAACAAATGCTTGGGCGAACTCCCGGTAATATAGCTGCAATAAGACCGATGAAAGATGGTGTTATTGCTGATTTTTCTGTTACTGAAAAAATGTTACAGCATTTTATTCGTCAAGTTCATAGTCACAGTTTTTTAAGACCAAGTCCCCGTGTACTTGTATGTGTGCCAGTTGGCGCTACACAAGTGGAGCGTAGAGCTATTCGTGAATCAGCATTAGGCGCTGGGGCACGTGAAGTATATTTAATTGAAGAGCCTATGGCCGCTGCGATTGGTGCTGATTTGCCAGTGTCTTCACCAACAGGTTCAATGGTCGTTGATATTGGTGGTGGGACCACTGAAGTTGCTGTTATTTCTTTAAATGGCGTTGTTTATTCTGCCTCTGCGCGTATTGGCGGTGATCGATTTGATGAAGCAATTATCAATTATGTTCGCCGCAATTATGGTGCTTTAATTGGTGAGGCAACGGCAGAGAAAATTAAACACTTTATTGGTAGTGCTTATCCAGGTGACGAAGTTCTTGAAATTGAAGTTAGAGGTCGCAATTTGGCTGAAGGTGTTCCGCGTAGTTTTACTCTAAACTCGAATGAAATCTTAGAAGCATTGCAAGAACCACTTAGTGGTATTGTTAGTGCGGTCAAAGTTGCGTTAGAACAATGTCCACCGGAGCTTGCTTCCGATATTTCAGAACATGGTATGGTTTTAACAGGCGGTGGCGCATTATTACGTAATATTGATAAACTATTATCTGCAGAAACAGGTATTCATGTGGTTGTTGCTGAAGATCCATTGACATGCGTTGCTAGAGGAGGAGGTAAAGCTCTGGATATGGTTGATATGCATGGTGGTGATCTGTTTAGTGAAGAGTAAAAACTATATGTATTAATGTATTATCATTTTGCTTTCAATTAAATAATAAAATGCTTAATAGCTAAGCATCTTAATTATCTTTTCCGCCGCAGTAGCCGGCGGACCCATATCATTATATATAAAACTTGAATATATAGCAGGTAAAGTATTGAGCAATGAAATTACTTTTTTCTAAACGATCCCCTCTTAGCGTGCAATTATTAGCTTCTTTGACTCTTGCTTCCGTTTTAATTGTTTTAGACGTAAGCTACCAACCTTTCAAAGAAGTTCGTTATTATTTAGATACTATTGTTTCGCCACTTTACAATATTTCAAATGCGCCTCGAGCATCGTTTGATTCGCTTTACGAAATGTCAAAAACTAGAGAAGCATTAGCAAATGAAAATGAGAAGCTGCATGAAGAATTATTGAATAAAAAAGTTGATCTTTTATTATTGGAACATTTAAGGCATGAAAATAATAGACTCAGAGAATTGCTTGGTTCTCCGATACACATAAAAGAGCCTAAAAGAGTTGCACAAGTTTTATTAACAGATACAGATCCTTACATTTATCAAATTGTCATTAATAAAGGAAAACATGATGGCGTTTATGTCGGTCAACCCGTGATTGATGAAAAGGGTATTGTTGGACAAATTTATGAAACAGCACAAAATACAAGTAGAGCAATCCTAATTTGTGATTATCAACATGCAATACCTGTACAAGTGCAAAGAAATGATATCTCAATGGTTGCTGTTGGTAATGGTTGTAATAACGATTTAACGCTCGATTTTTTGCCAAATAATGTTGATGTCAAAGTTGGTGATGTTCTTGTTACTTCTGGACTGGATGGACGGTTTCCTGAGGGGTATCCTGTTGCGATAGTTAGTTCGGTAAAAATTGATATTAGTGATTCTTCGCCACTTATTTCAGCAACACCTACAGCAGACTTAAAACGACTACGTTATTTATTATTGTTAGGAATAGATCAAGGAGTACAACATGAGAGACCGTAGAGGTGTCTTCATTATTTGGGTAACATTATTATTAGGATTGTTTGCTCAAATTATACCATGGTCACCAACTTACAATATGGTTAAACCACATTTTTTTATGTTGATCTTAGCTTATTGGTTAATTGCCCTTCCTCACCGTGTGGGAATAGGTACAGCTTTTATATTTGGAACTATAATTGATTTATGTTCAGGAACAATATTGGGTATACATGCTTTTATTTTTTCGGTTATTGCCTTTTTACTAATTTTCAAATTTCAATTGATACGCAATTTAGCTTTATGGCAGCAGTCGTTCATTATATTTGGCGTATTGTTGTGTTATAACTTATTGGTTTTTTTATTTCAAGCAATTATATATCATACCATTACCATATCTCCTTTAATTCTATTATCAAGCTGTGTTGATGGTATATTATGGATAGTATTTTATCTATTATTGCGACTAATAAGACGGAGCTTTGTGATTAATTAAAGGAAAGTTTATGACTGTTGAATTATTAATGAATGTAACACCTTCTGAAACGCGAGTTGCTTATGTTGAAGATGGTGTATTACAAGAGATCCATGTTGATCGTGAGTCACGCAGAGGGATTGTAGGTAATATATATAAAGGAAAAGTTATCCGTATTTTACCAGGTATGCAGGCTGCATTTGTTGATATTGGTTTGGAAAAAGCTGCTTTTCTACATGCATCAGATATTATGCCACATACAGAATGTGTATCGGATAGTGAACAAGAGCAATTTCAAGTTAAAGATATTTCTGAACTTGTCCGTCAAGGTCAAGACTTAATGGTTCAAGTCGTTAAAGATCCATTAGGAACAAAAGGGGCAAGATTAACTACGGATATTACTTTGCCATCACGTTATCTTGTATTTATGCCTGGCCCTAACTCAGCTCATGTTGCGACATCACAACGTATTGAAAGCGAAGAAGAACGCGAAAGACTTAAAAGAACTGTCGAGCAATATGTGACAGAAGAAGGTGGGTTTATTGTTAGAACCGCAGCGGAAGGTGCAAGTGCGCATGAGTTAGAACAGGATGCTAATTTTTTAAAACGCCTTTGGGCTAAGATACAGCAGCGTATGGCACGCCCAACTAGCAAAAACTTGGTTTATGGTGAGTTGCAATTATCTCAAAGAGTATTGCGTGATTTTGTTGGTGATCCAATAGAACGAATTTTGGTTGACTCAAAACTTACTTATGATCTCTTATTGGAATTTACGAAAGAATTCATGCCTGAAGTGACTAGTAAATTATCGCATTATTGTGGTAGCGCTCCGATATTTGATCTTTATGATACAGAAAACGAAATTCAACGAGCACTTGATCGTAAAGTAAAATTAAAATCAGGTGGCTATTTAATTATCGACCAAACTGAAGCTATGACAACAATTGATATTAATACAGGGGCATTTGTTGGTCATCGAAATTTAGAAGAGACGATTTTTAATACCAATATTGAAGCAACGATAGCTATTGCGCGGCAGCTACGTTTACGTAATTTGGGCGGAATTATTATTATTGATTTTATTGATATGCAAGAAGATTTGCACCGCGAACGTGTATTGCAATCACTACAGGATTTTTTATCAAAAGATAGAGTTAGAACCACCATTAACTCATTTTCAACCCTAGGACTGGTTGAAATGACACGTAAACGAACAAGGGAAAGTATTGGACATATTTTGTGTGAGGAATGTCCAGCATGTAAAGGCCGCGGGATGGTTAAATCGGTTGAAACAATTTGTAACGAAATTTTACGTGAAATAGTCCGTGTTCATAAAGCTCATCGTTCCGAATACTTTTTGGTTTATGCTTCTGCTGCTGTTGTAAATGCCTTAACCAGTGATGAATCACATGCTTTAGCAGAGGTTGAAGTATTTGTTGGTAAACATGTTGAAGTAAAAGTAGAGCCACTTTATATTCAAGAACAATATGATGTTGTATTAATTTAATAAGATAAATTTTTGTATGTTTTTAAGTTATAAATTAATTATATTAAAACTGATGACTGCTAATAAATAAAACAAAGATTATTGTTTATTTTAAGTAATGTATTAATAATTATAACTATTTGGTTAGTCTAAAAATTTAAATTGAAGGAATTTATGATAGTAACTCAAGTTAGTGAACGACTACTTAATCCGAATAATCTAAGCCAACAAGATATATTTCGTTTATTGGATATACTGAGTTCGAGGCAAATTGATTATGGTGATTTATATTTTTTATCAGGATACTATGAAAGTTGGTCGCTTGAAGATGGCATTATTAAAAATGCTACTTTTCATCGTGATCAAGGGGTAGGTGCGAGAGCTATTATTGGGGAAAAAACAGGTTTCGCTTATACTGATCAGCTTTCTTTAAAACGTTTGGAACAAAGTGTACTGGCAGCTAATTCTATTACTAAACTAAAAACGCCAATGGCTATTACGCCATTAAAAACAATAGATGTAACGCCAATATATCAATCATTAAACCCGATTAATTCATTTTCTCAAGAACAGAAAATTGCGTTATTAAGGCAAATAGATCAATTAGCCCGTTCAATCGATTCACGAGTTATTGAGGTTTCAGCTAGTTTGACTGGTAGCTATGAAGATATATTAATAGCAGGGACTGATGGAACATTGTGTGCAGATATTAGACCATTAGTGCGTTTATCTATTTCTGTTATTGTTGAACAAGATGGTATACGTGAACGAGGTAATAGTGGCGGCGGGGGACGTTTTAGCTACGATTACTTTTTAATGAAAAATCCTAAAACGGCAGAAAGTTATGCTGATAGCTATACTCGTGATGCTGTAAAACAAGCACTGATTTCATTATCAGCTATACCAGCACCTGCAGGTTCAATGCCAGTTATTTTAGGCGCGGGTTGGCCTGGTGTATTATTACATGAAGCGGTAGGGCATGGTTTAGAAGGCGATTTTAATCGCAAAAATAGTTCTGTTTTTTCAGGGAAAATAGGAGAAAAAGTTACTTCAGAACTTTGCACTATTGTAGATGATGGTACGATTAGTAATCTTCGTGGCTCTCTCACTATTGATGATGAAGGCACACAAAGTCAAAAAACAGTGCTCATTGAAAATGGCATTCTTAAGGGGTATATGTTTGATAAACTGAATGCTAAATTGATGAATACACATTCAACTGGCAATGGGCGTCGTGAAGGGTATGCATGTTTACCTATGCCCAGAATGACAAATACCTATATGTTGCATGGAAATTCAAGTTTTGATGATATTATTAGCAGTGTTGAGTATGGACTTTATGCACCTAATTTTGCCGGTGGGCAAGTGGATATCACATCTGGCAAATTTGTCTTCTCTGCATCCGAAGCCTATTTAATTGAAAAAGGCAAAGTAACTAAACCAGTTAAAGGCGCAACATTGATTGGTTCAGGTATTGAAACTATGCAACAAATATCAATGGTGGGTAATGATCTTGAATTAGATCCAGGCATAGGTGTTTGTGGTAAAGCAGGGCAAAGTATACCAGTAGGAGTTGGGCAACCTACTTTAAAAGTGGATAATTTGACGGTTGGTGGTATTATTAACTAATAATAAAAATACATAGTGGGATATCAAAATAAATGGAAACAATCATTACACTTTATCAAGCGTTTGTTAATATGGACATAGCAACACTCTCAAACCCTAATGTTTTATGGTCATTATATGGCATGTTATTTGTGATCATTTTGTTAGAAAATGGTCTTTTGCCAGCAGCTTTCTTACCAGGTGATAGTTTACTGTTTTTAACAGGAGTGTTAATTAGTCTAGATGTCTTCCATTTCGGTCTAATTAATGTGATTTTAATTGCTGGTGCTGCTCTGGGAACTTGGTTAGGGTATGCTCAAGGGTTGTGGCTTGGTAATACGAAAATAGTAAAAGGTTGGATGGCGAATTTACCCGAAAAATATCATCATAAAACAGAACTATTATTCCATAAATATGGGTTACAAGCACTATTTATTGGGAGATTTATTGCTTTTGTCCGTACATTAATGCCAATGATGGCTGGCTTATCAGGGCTACACAGTCGAAAATTTCATATTTATAATTGGGTGAGTGCGACATTATGGATCTTTTTAATTGTCACTTTAGGTTACCTATTTGGCTTATCGCCAATTTTCAAGACTTATGAAAAACAAATTATGTCATTATTGATGATAATTCCTGTGTTTTTATTAGTTTTAGGATTACTTTTTTCAATTTGGCTTGCTGTCAAACGTTCATTAGCTAATAAAAAACAATCTAAAGTCACATCAATTAATAATAGAAAAAAAATAGAAAAGTGAAATTAACCGATAAGCCGGGTTCTGTCGTGGACAATCATTCCTCTAGGCTAATGCTCACGCATTAGCTCAAGCAGTCTACCCGGATTCAACGCGGGCCGCGTTAATGAATCCCTATTTGACCTTGCTCCGAGTGGAGTTTACCGTGCCGCAACTGTTACCAGTTACGCGGTGCGCTCTTACCACACCCTTTCACCCTTACCTGATCTTATAAATAAGCCATCGGCGGTATACTTTCTGTTGCACTAGTCGTAAATTTTCGCTATCGCAAAAACTTCCCAGGCGTTACCTGGCACTCTGCCCTATGGAGCCCGGACTTTCCTCCCCTTTGTTTATTTCACTATTTTCACAAGGACAACAACAAAGCAGCGATTGTCTGGTTAATTTCAGTAATAAGTATAACGAAATGAATTATTTTGTCCAGAATTGTATTTTAATTTAAAGGGTATGTGTAATCTACGAACGATAAAATATACAGTAAGTCTAAAAACTATTTTTTGCATTATCAGTAAAACTTAATAGACCACAGCAATAAGAATTAATCAAAATATTTCTTATGAAAATTAAAAGATCTAGTCTACCTTTGATGATGCCGCATTATATTTCCATTAGGATAAATTGAGCGGCTAAAATTTTCCTATTATTGCATAGATTTATTGCACTTCATATATCAATTATCTTCTTGATAATTTGTTTTGTTACTGTATTGATATAATCACTTAGTCAAATTTTTGAAGTATCTAAATCAAAGTATAATGAAATAAAAAATTCTTTTTTCGTATATAGTTCAACAAACGCAGTTTCTAAAAGCTACCGAATCAGAACCTTATTATTGGGAGCAGTTAAAACTATGCCGTTTCTTCGTCAATTTATTAATTATTTTATATATGATAAGCTTCAAAATTACTAAATTAGCCAATTTTAGTATTAAAATTGGTTAATTACAATAATTGGTCACTTAATGAGTGTATTGACATTTCCTTAATTTCTCAAAAATTTTTTATTGTTTGAAAAGTGGAGCAATTAAAATGAGAAGATGATTATAGTACAAAGAACTGTCAACTATTTAGGGATAATTACGATAATATGCAGTATCGATTGAAAAACAAGAACTGAAAATTGAACATTTTGCAAATGTACTAGCGATGAAGCTAAAACTTCTGAATATTATATTGGTAGTTTGCTTTTTATAGTAAAAATTATTATTTATTAAATAAGAAATAATAAGTTATGTTATATCGGCTATTGAGCAATTAATAATTACTTAATTGTTAATGCAAAACAGTGTTAATGATTTTATTACTTTTATAAACAAAAAATAAAAGATAATTAGTGTTATTGTGAAAGCTACGCTATACTTTAGCGCTATAAAATTTTAGCCACGACGGAAAAACGAATGGAAAACCAGTTTCAATTAACAAATAGTAAAGAAATTATTGCTTATTTAGCTCAACAATTTCCTAATTGTTTCGCTATTGAAGGGGAAGTTAAACCATTAAAGATTGGTATTTTTCAAGATATTCTTTCTCGTTTAAACGGGAAAGCAGAATTAAGTAAAACAAAACTTCGAGTTGCATTACGTACTTATACAATGAGTTGGCGTTATTTATATAGTATAAAAGTTGGTTTACATCGTGTTGATTTAGATGGGAATGAGGGAGAGTTAATTACCCAAGAGCAAATGGAATATGCTCAACAGCAGCTTAAAGAAAGTAAAGATAAGGTTAAAGAGCGTTTAAAAGAGCAAGCAAAAGATAAACGCAAAACAGCTCGCTCACCATTAAGAAAAGCTAAAAATAACGCTAAAATCCTACAAATTGGTGATTTTGTTAAAGTAATTTTAGGTAGAAAACTACTAACAGTCCAGATTCTAAAAATAGAAAAAGAGCATATAAAGGTAAAAGTCGGCTCTGGAATGGAATTAACAGTTAAACCTGAGCATATTATTAATAAATAGAGAATACAAATGAATAAATTATTAAAAGGAATAATTAAATTAAGTTTTGTATTGTTTATTGTTAGCCAAGGTGCTCAGGCCAAAACGCCTTCAATAGAACAATTACCAATATTAAAACAAGATCAGATTCATCAAATTGTTACCAATCGCGTAACAAACTATTTTACGCAATCACATTATCGTAATTTCCAATTAGATGGTGCATTTTCAGCTAAAATCTTTGATCGTTACTTTAAATTATTAGATGGAAGCAAGACTTACTTTATACAAAGTGATATTGATAGTTTTCGAGGTAAGCAAGAGTATTTAGGGGAAGAATTGTTAAACGGCAATTTAACCACCGCTTACGATATTTATAATCTTTCAATTCAAAAAAGATACAATCGATATAAATTCGCGCTTGAAGTTTTACAAAAACCTATGGATTTTTCGGTGAAAGAAAGTATCAATTTTAAACGAGATGATATTTCATGGGCAACAACTGAAAAAGAGCTTGATACTTATTGGAATAAACGCGTGAAATATGATGAGTTAAATTTGTCACTGTCTGGAAAAAGCGAAAAAGAAATTCGAGACATTTTGACTAAACGTTATACTCGAGTATTAAAAACATTAATTCAATCAAAAAATGAAGATGCATTTCAAATATTTATGAATGCCTTTGCTAGAGAAATTGATCCACATACAAGCTATTTAGCACCACGTAAAAAACGTGATTTTGATTCAGAAATGAGTTTATCAATGGAAGGTATTGGTGCCACACTAAGCCAACAGGAAGATTACACAGAAATTATGTCTTTTGTAACAGGTGGTCCTGCCGAAAAGAGTAAACTATTAGCTGTAGGGGATAAAATTATTGGCGTGGGACAAAGTAATACGCCTATTGAAGATGTTATTGGTTGGCGTTTAGATGATATTGTTGACAAAATTCGTGGACCAAAAGGCACGGTAGTTAAATTGGAAATTTTACCAGCTGGTAACAATAGTAAACCTAAAGTTGTAGAAATTACTCGTGATAAAATTCATTTTGAAGATCGTGAAGCAAAATTAACTATTATTGATAATATTAGAGGAAAAGTTGGGGTTATTGAAATTCCTAGCTTTTACATAGGACTAACAGAAAAAGTTAATTCATTATTGACGCAAGCTAATAAAGATAATTTAAAAGGTCTTGTTATCGATTTACGAGATAATGGTGGGGGTTCATTGGCTGAAGTAATTACTTTAACTGGATTATTTATTGACTCAGGACCTGTTGTTCAAGTTCGTGATAATCTACAAAAAGTGACTATTTATGATGACAAAAAGAAAGGAATAAAATATTTTGGTCCAATTGTTGTCTTGATTAATCATTACAGTGCATCGGCTTCTGAAATATTTTCGGCTGCTATGCAAGATTATGGTCGAGCATTAATCGTTGGCGAAACCACTTATGGTAAAGGTACAGTACAAACATCTCGGAATATTGCTTATCCAGTAGATGCGAGATTACATCCTAATTGGCCAGAGCTAGGTGGTGTTCAATATACGGTTCAAAAGTTTTATCGCATTAATGGCGGTAGTACTCAACTTAAAGGCGTAGAGCCAGATATTGAAATGATCAACACCAAATATATAGATGAAACTGGTGAAAGGTTTTTAGATAACGCAATGCCATGGGATAAAATACAGCCAGCAAAATATTCTATTATTGCAAATATAAAGCCATTTTTATCAGAGCTAAAATCTCAGCATTTGGTACGAATTGCAAAAAATCCTGAGTTTACCTATATTGGAGAAGATATCAAACAATTTAATGATAAAACAGAAGCCCAATATAGTGTGTCTTTAAATAAAATAGAGCGCGAAGCAGAGCAAAAAAGCAATGAAGATCGTGATTTGAAAAGAATCAATGAGCGCTTAAGTAGAGCAGGTCTTCCTATAATTGCTAAAATGGATGATCTTCCTAAAAACTATAAGCGACCAGATGCCTATTTAGATGAAGCAGTTGAAATGTTACTTGATTTTGCACCTAAATATTTGGGTATGAAAAATCAATAAATAGATAATGCTATAACTTCATTTAATGCGTCAGTTAAATAGGTTAATTAAGCTAACCAGTAAAATGAGTGGAGATACAGATATGAATATAGATCTAAAATATGCATTAATTTCAGTAGTGGTTATATTAGGTATTATTGCGGCTTTTGGTATTATTGTTTGTACCAATTAAAATACTTGATTAATTATCTTATGATCATTATAGTATGCAGTCTTCTACTAAAGAATAGGTGAGGTGTCCGAGTGGCTGAAGGAGCACGCCTGGAAAGTGTGTATACGGCAACGTATCAAGGGTTCGAATCCCTTCCTCACCGCCATTAAAATTAAGTCATTGAAGGATGATAGGATCATCTTGTTCACTGTGAATATCAGATATAGCTTTTAATATTATTTTGGCAATATACATCTTGTATATGTAAGCTACCTGAAATGACAAGTTATTCCTCTCTCCTCGATTATTGGGAGCACTAATGGAAAATTTATGTACTGTTCAGGATTTTATACGCTGGACAACTTCACAATTTAGTCAATCGGAAATTTATCTTGGGCATGGTACCGATAATCCTATTGATGAGTCAAAACAGCTTATTTTAGGTAGTCTTGGTCTATCGTTATTTATTCCACCAGAATTTTATAATGCAAACTTAACTAATAACGAAAAGCAGCAGCTATTCGATATTATTCAAAAACGAATTAAAGATCGGGTGCCAACTCCATATTTAATTAATCAAGCTTGGTTTTGTGGGCATTGTTTTTATGTTGATGAACGAGTTTTAATACCCCGTTCTCCAATTGGAGAATTAATTAACAATCAATTTCGCACACTATTATCTAGTGATCCTGTAAATATTTTAGATTTATGTACAGGTAGTGGATGTATTGGCATTGCTTGCGCTTTCGCTTTTCCCAAAGCTCAAGTTGATATAACAGATATCTCATTAGAAGCATTAGATGTTGCTCAGACAAATATCGAATTACATGAAATGGATTTTCAAGTAATACCAATCCAGTCCGATCTATTTAATGATATTCCACCAAAAAAATACGACCTTATTGTTTCAAATCCTCCTTATGTTGATGATGAAGACATGAGTGATCTACCTGTAGAATTTTTGTATGAGCCAAAATTAGCTCTAGAAGCTGGATTTGATGGATTGGATTTAGTTAAACGAATTTTAAACGATGCAGTAAATTATTTAGCTCCAAATGGAGTATTAGTTTGTGAGGTGGGTAATAGTTGGATAAGTTTGCAAAAACAATACCCTAACGTTCCTTTTAATTGGATTGATTTTGAACATGGTGGGCATGGTGTTTTTTCAATTACACTTGAAAATCTCATCCAATATCATGACTATTTTAAATAAGCTGTTTTCAATAATTGGAATAAAATTATTATGGCTGGAAACTCAATTGGAAAGTTATTTAAAGTGACTACTTTTGGTGAGTCACACGGGATTGCTTTAGGATGTATTGTTGATGGTGTACCTCCTGGACTAAGTTTGACGGAATCCGATATGCAAAGGGATCTCGATCGTCGTCGACCTGGCTCATCACGTTATACCACCCAACGCCGCGAAGCAGACCAAGTGAAAATTTTATCGGGTGTTTTTGATGGAATAACAACAGGTACGAGTATTGGTTTAATAATTGAAAACATGGATCAGCGTTCACAAGACTATAGCCAAATTAAAGATATTTTTAGACCAAGTCATGCTGATTTTACTTATCAAAAAAAATATGGAATACGTGATTATCGAGGTGGTGGAAGATCTTCTGCTCGTGAAACGGCGATGCGTGTTGCTGCTGGCGCAATAGCTAAAAAATATTTGCGTGAAAAGCTTGGTATCGAAATTCGAGGTTATTTAGCTCAAATGGGTGATATTGAATGTGAGTTAAGCGATTGGCAACAGGTTGAGCATAATCCATTTTTTTGTGCAGATGAAAGTAAATTAGAATTACTTGAAGAGTTACTCAGAAATTTAAAGAAAGAAGGCGACTCGATTGGGGCTAAAGTTTGTATTGTTGCTGAAAATGTTCCTATTGGATTAGGTGAACCAGTATTTGACAAACTTGATGCAGATCTTGCACATGCGTTAATGAGCATAAATGCAGTAAAAGGTGTTGAAATTGGAGATGGTTTTGCTGTTGTTAATAAGCGTGGTAGCGAAAATCGTGATGAGATTACGCCACAAGGCTTTCTTTCTAATCATGCCGGTGGCATTTTGGGGGGAATTAGTACGGGCCAAACTATTTTGGCTAATATCGCTTTAAAACCGACACCAAGTATTGGTCTAGTAGGTCAATCAATCAATATTTATAATGAATCAGTGGAAGTTAGCACTCGTGGTCGACATGATCCTTGTGTAGGAATTCGAGCTGTACCAATAGCCGAAGCTATGGTAGCTATTGTACTTATGGACCATTATCTTCGCTATCGTGCACAATGTAATGATGTAAATTCGTTATGAATTATGAATTGTTTATTTTACTGTTCATAATTGCAACTTTAGCTGGTTTCATTGATTCAATTGCGGGGGGTGGTGGCTTATTAACCGTGCCGGCTTTACTTGCAGTTGGTCTGCCGCCCGCAAGTGCATTGGCCACAAATAAATTACAAAGTTGTGGTGGATCATTTTCTGCTAGCTTATATTTTATTCATCAGCGTATGGTGGATATAATACAGCAAAAATGGGCAATTACTTTTGCTTTTATTGGCTCTGCAGTTGGTTCATTATTAGTGATGCATATCAAAGCTGACTTTTTAAAACTATTATTATCTATCTTAACCATTGGTGTCGGGATGTATTTTTTACTTTCCCAAAACATAGGGGAAAACGACTGTAAAAACCGGCTTTCACTCATCCAATTTGCTTTAATTCCCGCTTTTAGCATTGGATTTTATGATGGTTTTTTTGGTCCTGGTGCGGGTTCATTTTATGCTTTAGCCTATATTACATTGTTAGGATTTAATTTAACCAAAGCAACGGCTCATACCAAAGTATTAAACTTCACCTCAAATTTAGCTGGTTTGCTGTTTTTTATTGTTGGGGGCGAAGTGATATGGTCAATTGGTCTTGTGATGCTAGTTGGTCAATTTATAGGTGCAAGGATTGGCGCTAAGATGGTCATTACTAAAGGTCGTAAACTAATCAGACCAATGCTAATTACTGTTTCAACGCTTATGAGTATCAAATTGATTTATGAAAACTTCTTTTAGTGTATTACCAGTTAAATAATGAGTATTTTGCTATATTTCAATATTAATTGTGTTTTGACCAATATAGCTAAAATAATTTTATAATTAAGTCCGTAGCTTCTTAAGCCATTTTTCTGGGCTTAATAGCAAGTAAATTATTGTTAAAAACTTTCAGGAAAAGATTCGATTGAGTATAAAAATGACAACAATTATTTACTTCAATTAAATACTATTTAGTATATATTTGTGTTAATTAAAATAGTTTATGCTACACAATTAACTGACATTATGAAACTTCAACAATTACGTTATATTTTGGAAATCGCCCGTTCAGGCTCGATTAATGAAGCAGCCAAAAATTTATACATTACGCAACCGAGCTTATCAACAGCAGTGAAAGAGCTAGAGAATGAATTTGGTATTGAAATATTTGTGCGCACATCTAAAGGTGTTTCTCTTTCCACTGATGGTGTTGAGTTTTTAGGTTATGCTAAGCAAGTTTTAGATCAAGCCGAACTACTAGAACAGCACTATTCTAAAAAAGAGCCTTCTAAACAATTATGCAGCATATCAACACAGCATTATGCCTTTGCCGTTAATGCATTTGTTAACCTTATTAAAAAAAATCATACTGATGAATATGAATTCACGCTGAGAGAAACAAGGACTTATGATATTATTACTGATGTAGCAAATTTGCGCAGTGAGGTTGGAATTTTATATCTGACCGATTTTAATCAAAAAGTAATCTCACGTTTACTTAAAGAGCATCGACTAACATTCAACCCTCTTTTTGAGGTTGCTCCCCATGTATTTATTAGTACTAATCACCCTTTAGTAGCAATGAAGTCATTAACCTTAAATGATCTTGAAGATTATCCATATCTATCTTTTGAACAAGGAGAGTATAATTCTTTTTATTTTTCAGAAGAGATTTTAAGTACGGTTTATCATAAAAAAAGTATACATGTTAGCGATAGAGCAACATTATTTAACTTATTGCATGGACTCAATGGTTATACAATTAGTACTGGTGTGCTAAGTACCGATTTGAATGGCTCAGACATTTTATCGATTCCTCTTGATGTAGAAGAAAAAATATTAATTGGTTGGATTACTTCACAAAAAGCACAATTGAGTATTTCAGCACAAAATTATATAGAAGCACTTAAAAAACTTATTCAAGAAGAATATGGTTTTGAACTTAAGTAAATCCTCGGTGCTTAGCGGAATCACATTGCTATTTTATTAAATTTGAGTATAATTGCGGACGGTTTATATATTTATTATATGAATACCGAGGTATGTCTGAATTAGAGATTGGACATCCCATATTTTATATTAATTTTTAAGAGGTTTATTATGTCTCTAACTGTAGAAACTAAAGCGAAAATCGTGGCTGAATTTGGTCGTGGTACTAATGACACTGGTTCAACTGAAGTTCAAGTTGCTCTTTTGACTGCACGTATTAATGACTTGCAAGGTCATTTTTCTGAACATAAGAAAGATCACCACAGCCGTCGTGGTTTATTACGCATGGTATCTAGTCGCCGTAAATTATTAGATTACTTACGTCGTAAAGATATTGATCGTTATAATCAATTAATTCAAAAATTAGGATTACGTCGCTAATTATAATCTACTTGAAAAGAGGCTTAGGCCTCTTTTTCTTGAAAAATATTGAGGCTTTGATCTAGCAATAAGCCTCAAAAAATTAATACTTTTATGTAACACAACAAATAAAAGATTATATCTCATGTTTCGCGCGACTAATGAGAACTCTATAATTTATAGATTTGTCATTAGTCGTGACAGTGAAATAGTCTTTTTGTTGGTTATTCCCCACACTGTTGAAGTGAGTATCAATAAATTGAATTATTGTTACTTCCTTTCGAATTAAAAACTTCAACATATTAAATTACAAGAGGGCATTATTTTGTTTAATCCAACATATCAAAAATTTCAATATGGGCGTCATACAGTTACTTTAGAAACAGGGATTTTAGCTCGTCAAGCATCAGCGGCAGTCATGGTAAATATGGATGATACCGCAGTATTTGTAACTGTTGTTGCTCAAAAAAAGGTGAAGGAAGGCCAAGACTTTTTCCCTTTAACAGTTAATTATCAAGAACGTACTTATGCAGCTGGGCGAATTCCTGGTGGTTTTTTTAAACGCGAAGGTCGCCCGAGTGAAGGTGAAACGCTAATTGCACGTTTAATTGACCGTCCCCTTCGCCCATTATTCCCTGAAGGATTTGTTAATGAAATCCAAATTATTGCAACAGTTGTTTCGGTAAATCCAGATGTTAGTCCTGATTTAGTTGCAATGATTGGTGCTTCTGCTGCGCTTTGTTTGTCTGGAGTCCCATTCCATGGCCCTATTGGGGCAGCAAGAGTTGGATTGATTAATAATGAGTTTGTGCTAAATCCATCGGTGAAGGAGCTTGAAAATAGCCGTTTAGATTTGGTTGTTGCTGGTACTAAAAGTGCTGTATTAATGGTGGAATCAGAAGCTGATTTATTGTCAGAAGAGCAAATGTTAGCTGCAGTAGTTTTAGGGCATGAACAACAACAAGTTGTTATAGACAATATTAATGAATTTGTAGCTAAAGCAAATCGTGAAAAGTGGGATTGGGTGCCACCAGCTAAGAATGAAGCGCTATATAATGCTATTTCAGAACTAGCTAAAGATCGCCTTGGTGAAGCTTATCGTATTACTGAAAAACAAGCACGTTATGCAAAAATTGATTTAATTAAAGAAGAAGTTTTAGCTACACTAAAAGAACAAAATGACGAACTCGATGAAAACGAAGTGATTAATATTATTGTTGAGTTGGAAAGTCAAATTGTTCGTAAGCGTGTTATTGCTGGGGAACCACGTATCGATGGGCGAGAAAAAGATATGATTCGTGCGTTAGATATACGTACAAATTTATTACCAAGAGCACATGGTAGCGCATTATTTACTCGTGGTGAAACCCAAGCATTAGTTTCTGCCACATTAGGTACTGAGCGTGATGCACAAATTATTGATGAACTAACCGGCGAATATACAGAACGTTTCTTACTGCATTATAACTTTCCTCCATATTCTGTAGGTGAAACAGGTATGGTTGGGTCACCAAAACGTCGAGAAATTGGTCATGGACGCTTGGCTAAACGAGGTGTTGCAGCTGTAATGCCAAGCAAAGAAGATTTTCCATATACTGTGCGTGTTGTTTCTGAAATTACGGAATCAAATGGTTCATCTTCAATGGCTTCTGTTTGTGGTGCTTCACTTGCACTTATGGTTGCCGGTGTGCCAATTAAATCATCAGTTGCAGGAATTGCAATGGGTTTAGTGAAGGAAGGCGATAAGTTTGTCGTATTGTCTGATATTTTAGGTGATGAAGATCATCTTGGAGATATGGATTTTAAAGTAGCAGGTACACGTGAAGGTGTAAGCGCATTGCAAATGGATATAAAAATTGAAGGTATCACTAAAGAAATTATGCAAGTAGCACTTAATCAAGCGAAAGGTGCTCGTTTACATATTTTAGATGTAATGGATCAGGCGATTAATAAACCTCGCCAAGAGATTTCAGAATTTGCTCCACGCATTTACACAATGAATATTAATCCAGAAAAAATTCGTGATATTATTGGTAAAGGTGGTGCAACAATCCGAGCATTAACCGAAGAAACAGGTACCACAATTGAAATCACTGATGATGGTACTGTTAAAATTGCAGCATCAGATGGCAATAAAGCTAAAGATGCAATGGATCGTATCACTAATTTAGTCGCAGATGTTGAAATTGGAAAGATTTATACCGGAAAAGTAACCAGAATCGTTGATTTTGGGGCATTTGTATCAGTTATTGGTGGTAAAGAAGGTCTTGTTCATGTTTCTCAGATTGCAGATCACCGAGTTGAGAAAGTCGGTGATTATTTAAAGGTAGGACAAGAAGTGAATGTCAAAGTATTGGAAATTGATAGACAAGGACGAATCCGATTAAGTATGAAGGATGCAATAGAAACACTACCGGAAGCTGTGCACTCTGTAGAATAAAATATTACTCACTAGGAGTTAAATATGAGATTGTTTAACCTGAGGATTGTATGCTGTTTACTTGCTGTTATACTTTTGTCAGGTTGCACTAATTCTCTACCTATACTAGCTATTCCTGAGCAAGTTTCTTATGATAATGAATTAAGAGTTGCTCAGATAAGCCAGCAGTTATCTCGAAGAAATATTAATACAACCACAAGGATGCAACTTATTTTTGAGAGAGGAATTATTTATGACTCCTTAGGTTTTAAAGCGTTTGCACAAAGTGATTTTTCTCATCTACTTAGTTTTAACCCAGAAATTCCAGATGTATATAATTTTCTAGGAACTTACGCATTAAGAGAAGGGGATTTTGAAGTTGCTTTAATATCATTTAATACAACGTTAGAATTAGACCCTACTTATGCTTATGCTTATTTGAATCGAGCAATTACATTGTATCGTACAGGACATTATCAAGCAGCAGATTATGATGCAATTAAATTTTATCAATATGATATAAATGAGCCGATCAGAATTTTATGGCTTTATCTAATTGAAAAAGAGATTGATGATAAAAAAGCCTTAAATATGCTACAAAACCGTTATAATCTGATAAATGACAAAACGATTTATAGTAGTAACATTATTGCATTTTATTTAGGCAAAATTTCCGAATCTAAATTAATGCAAAATATTCAACGGGGCGTTGAAAATAATCGGCAATTAGCCGAGCGTCTTTGTGAAGTATACTTTTACTTAGGTAAGTATTACCAGAGTAAAGGTGATAAAGAGCGTGCCAAAATGTTATTTAAATATGCTTTAACGAATAATATTTATAACTTTGTTGAACATCAACAGGCACTCTATGAAGTAAAGTTACTTGAAGAAAAGTAACAAGGGTCATGCCAGTTTTAAAAGTGAAAATATTGTTATAAATTAGTTCTGATTTGCCATTAATAGTATCTTAATAAGATTTGTTGATATTATTAGTCGGCTTTATCCAAATTTAGATCAGAGTATGGAACAGGTTTTATATTTGTCCATGTAACATTCACAACTTTTACTAATTTAATCAATATTCGTAGTTAGTTATAGTAGTGAGTTGTAAATTTTCAATTTAGTGAGCTGGCATTATATTCATGTATACTTTCTTTCGTTAGAAAATTACGAAATAATATTTGTTATTAGATTGGTTAAAGCTAATCACAATTATTCGAGCTATTGATAAATAGTAGTAAGGCAGTACTTTAAGAAAGCAAGTATATATATATCTAGTTTTTATAAGCGAGTTTACATGACAAAAGAAGTTTCTTTTATTGACCTTGGATTATCCAAGGATATCCTTAATGCATTAAATGATCTTGGTTTTACCAAACCATCACCAATCCAATCTGAGTGTATTCCTTTATTATTAGAGGGTCACGATGTATTGGGAATGGCTCAAACAGGAAGTGGTAAAACAGCTGCTTTTTCGATTCCTTTCTTAATGAATATAGATCCAAATCTAAAAGTACCACAGCTTTTAGTGTTAGCACCAACACGTGAACTAGCTATTCAAGTAGCAGATGCCTGTTCGGAATATTCAAAATACATGAAAGGTGTAAAAGTGCTTGCTCTGTATGGTGGGCAGCGCTACGACGTACAATTACGAGCTTTGAAACAAGGTCCACAAATTGTGGTGGGGACACCAGGCCGTTTACTTGATCATTTAAATCGTAAAACTTTGGATCTTACTAGTCTTAAAGGATTAGTACTCGATGAAGCTGATGAAATGTTAAGAATGGGCTTTATTGATGATGTTGAAAGTATTATGGCTACGATTCCCGAAGATCATCAAACTGCGCTATTTTCTGCGACTATGCCAGCTCCAATTCGTCGTATTACTAAACGATTTATGCATAACCCTAAAGAAGTACAAATCAAGGGAACGAATCAAACAGCACCTGATATCGAACAAAGCTACTGGTTAGTTCGAGGAGTGCGTAAAAATGAAGCTATTATTCGTTTCTTAGAAGCGGAAGATTTTGATGCAGCGATTATTTTTGTTCGTACAAAATCAGCAACGTTAGAAGTGGCTGAAGTTCTTGAGAAACATGGTTACAGTTGTGCAGCATTAAATGGTGATATGACACAACAATTACGTGAACAAACACTAGATCGTCTTCGTAGTGGTCGTTTAGATATTTTAATTGCGACTGATGTTGCAGCTCGAGGCTTAGATGTTGAACGTATTAGTTTGGTTATCAATTACGATATTACTTTAGATTCTGAATCTTATGTACACCGTATCGGACGAACAGGACGAGCTGGTCGTGCAGGACGAGCTATTTTATTTGTTGATAGCCGTGAGCGCCGTTTACTTAAAAATATTGAACGAACAATTAAAAAAACAATTCCAGAAGTGGGATTACCTTCTAAAGAGTTGCTAGAAAAACGCCGTTTAACCAAATTTGTTGAGCAAGTGCAAAAGCAACTTCAAAGTAATGATTTAAATCAATACCAGAAATTGTTAGCGCAAATACAAGCTGATAGCTGTGCAGATTTGGAAACAATTGCAACTGCTTTATTAAAATTAGCACAAAGCGAACGACCATTAATTCTTCCTCCTGACCCAGTGTTTAAATCTTCTCATGAAATACGTGATCGAGATAGCCGCAGTGGTGAGCATCGTTTACGTGGTGATAATCGAGAATTACCAAAACGTCGCGAACGCCGCGATGTAGGAGATATGGATATGTATCGTATCGAAATTGGTAAAGAAAATGGAGTCGAAGTCCGTCATATTGTTGGTGCAATTGCTAACGAAGCAGATATTAGCAGCCGTTATATTGGTAATATTAAACTATATGACACTTATTCAACGGTTGAGTTACCAAAAGGAATGCCAAAAGACATCTTAAAGCACTTTGAAAAAGTACGTATACTTAATAAGCCAATGAAGATGAGTTTAGTTGGTGGCACTTCCAGTGGAAAACGAAATCGTAGAGCCAATAAATCAGAAATATCTGATAATGGTTTTACCAAAAAGCGTATTCGCCCACCAGCACCTAAATTTTAATTTTATTAACTACTATCTAGAGTTTATATGGGGTTGCGGTAATTTTGGGGCATGTGATGCATGTTTTAACTCATCAAGTGGTAATTCAATACCCTGTAAGTTATCTGCCCTATCAAAATAAAAGTGTTCATGCTAGCCTTTGTAGCTCAGCTCAACCGGTAATTGTCCATGGTTATACGGTTGGTGGCTGATGCTACTTAGTCGGGCTTTTTTAATCTTGGGTTAAAATCAGCCCTCTGTAGTTGTCGCTCATTTTGCCAAGCTTATCGGCAACATTATATTGATCATGACATTCAAACGGTTTGTTTTGGTCGCCTTTGACCTTGACTTTTTGATTAAGCAATCGAACACGGCTATAAAATTGTTGATGACAATTGAGTTCACCAAATCGCCCCATGTTACGGGTGATTTCATTCCTTTCATGCCAAAACTGTGAGTCGACAGTGCTTGACTGTTTAGGTCGATTTGGTTTGCTTCATTACCACGGCAACTTGATACAGTTAGGGGGGAATTGCACTGAGTGATCATAATGTAAATTTTATCCATTAATTTTCAAATTAATTTTAATTTTGTCGATTGTTGAAAACTCTACAGTATTTAATCTAGCAAATTGGATAGATATAACATCAGCCGAATAAAAAGATTCATATAAATGATATGTGTTTGTTTATACCTTAAACAATAAAAATATATAGTATGTATTGTACTAATTGATTGTTGGCAACCGAACCTATTATAGTTAATTGAAAAGTTTTGTATATTGATAAAAAAGATTTTGTCATACTAAGTACGGCTGTGGTGATCACAGTCGCATCTAAGTTTTTCATAAAAACGTCGTTGAGACTAAAATTGCCATTTTATGAATATGGCTATTTTAATATTATAGAAGAAATATTAATAAAAATATAATTTTTACGTCTTATATGATATGCCACAAAGATCTAATTTTAAAAAGTAATTAATCATTACGTTAATTGTAAAAAAGAATATTCAACTACCTGTATAGTAGAAAATTAATATGTGATTAATCGAAAGTAATTATTATCAGAATTTTGCCCTTATTTATGATTGAGAGTATACTACTAACAATAAAAACGTAAATAGAGGTGTAACATGTCAGATTCTCAAAGCAAATGTAAAGCAAATGAAACTCCTGCTTGTTGTTGTGTGGATGTAGGTACTATTATTGATAATGAAAATTGTAGTGCTGAATATGAGCACGTTTTTGCAACAGAGTCAGAAGCTAAAAATAAATTAGCATTATTAACACAATCTGCAAAAGATGTAGAAACCGAACCGTGTGAAATCACCAGTAGCATCGAAAAAATAGAAAGTGGTTTTAAATTAGCTGCTAAATTTACATTTTGTTGTGGCGCTGAATGTATGATTTTTCAATTAAAATTACGTTAATTGAAAATTAATGAAAGTTTGCATTATGAGGCATGGCGAAGCAGGGTTTTCTGCTTCCACTGATTCCGAGCGAGCGCTGACTACTTATGGCATTAAACAGTCAAATCAAGTTGGACTATGGCTTAAGCAGCAAAATTTTCAATTTGATTTAGGCTTAGTAAGTCCCTATTTACGTGCACAACAAACACTATCGGTGTTATCATCAAAGGTGAGTGTTTCAAAAATTGAAACGAATAAATTGTTAGTTCCAGGTGGTAGCCCATCACATATTGTTGATTTATTAATTATGTTATTGTCACAAAGTTTTGAAAATATAATAGTAGTATCTCACTTGCCGTTAGTAGGATATTTAATTGGCGAGCTATGCCCGCAAGCTCTGCCATCTATGTTTTCAACTGCGGCTATTGCCTGTGTGGATTTGTCTTCAAATGCAGCTGGGAAGCTTGAATGGTTTCATCAAGTAGGATAAAAAAACTCAACCTTTTTGATTTACCTTTAACAGGTCGAACCTTAATTGAGGCATCGGCAGGCACAGGTAAAACTTATTCTCTCGCTTTTATTTATTTAAGGCTATTGCTTGGTATTGGTCAAAATAGTTATCCAAAACCTTTAAATGTTAGCCAAATTCTTGTTGTAACTTTTACAAAAGCAGCAACTCAAGAACTTCGTTCTCGCATCAGGCTAAATATTCAAGAATTAAAAATAGGGTTACAGCAAGGGCATCATAAAGATCCTATTTTTCAACAATTAATTGAGTTAATTGTTGATCGTCAATCAGCTTTGCAGAAACTAAATGACGCTCATCAATCAATGGACGATGCAGCAATTTATACTATACATAGTTTTTGTCAGCGTATTTTAACCAGTCATGCTTTTGAATCTGGTGTTCTATTTGAACAAAATTTTGTTGCAGATGAATATCAACTACAATTGCGTGTAGTGCAGGAATTTTGGCGTCGCTATTTTTCGCCACTTGATAAATCACTGGCATATTTAATATTTGCTACGTGGCAAGACCCAAAAAGCTTATTGAAAGATATCACACCATATTTAAATTTAGAACAACATGACAGTGATGAAATTAATTTTGATATTGTTTCAAAAATACACACCTTTTATCAAAAAAAATTGACAAAGATTAACGAGATAAAACATGAATGGTTAACATCAATCGAAGAAATTACTAGTATAATTACACAGTCAGGGATAAATAAACAATCATATAGTATCCGAAATTTACCTAATTGGTTGGCTAAAGTATCTCAATGGGCAAATAAAGATACCTACACATTTGAATTGCCCAATGAACTGGAAAGGTTTAGTCAGTCTGTCTTAACCGAAAAAACAAAAAAAGGAAAAATCGTCCCTTGTCATACTATTTTTGAAAAAATTGAGACATTATGTAAACACCCGATAGATTTGCGTAGCCAAATATTAATGGATATTGTGAAGGTTATACAAAAGGGAATTTATGACGAAAAACTCAAATACGGAGAGATAAGTTTTGATGATCTTATTTGGCAACTTAATCGTGCTTTATGCAAAAAAACAGGAAAACGGTTAGCTCAAAGTATTGCAAAAAAATATTGTGTAGCCTTAATTGATGAATTCCAAGATACTGATCCTCTTCAATACCAAATTTTCAATCGTATTTATGATAGTCAACAATCTGATTGCGGCTTGCTATTTATTGGTGATCCGAAACAAGCTATTTATAGTTTTCGCGGCGCTGATATTTTTACTTATTTAAAAGCCAAGCAGTCAACTGGTGAAAATTATTTTACAATGGATGTTAACTATCGTTCATCCGCACCGATGATAAGTGCTGTTAACCAGTTATTTGCTAATCATGATAATCCGTTTATCTTTAAAGACATTCCTTTTTTACCAATGAACGTAGCAAAGCAGAATGAACGAAAAGCCTTATTAATTAATAATCAAGAGGCTAGTGCATTCACTGCTTATTTATTGCCTGATGATATTTCTACCAATGACGAATATCAAGAGTATATGGCAGGTTGTTGTGCTAAACAAATTGTGAAATGGTTATCTGATCCTTCGATATTAATCAATAATCAACATGAATTACGTCCTGTTACTACTTCTGATATTGCTATTTTGGTTCGTACTGGACGTGAGGCTGAGATTATACGTCAAAAATTGTCGGATTCTGGTATCAAAAGTGTTTACTTATCAAATCATCGTAGCGTTTTTTCTTCAGCTGAAGCAAAAGATGTTCTTTGCTTGTTACATGCAGTATTAATGCCTGAAAACGAATCAATGTTAAGATTGGCATTAATGACCTCTCTATTTGGGCAAACGATGTCTGAGCTTGAACAAATCACTGATGACCAAGATAAATGGGAAAGTTTAGTAGAAGAGTTTAAACAGTATCAAGTTGTTTGGCAACACTATGGTGTATTTGTTATGCTGCGCCGAATGATGAAAAAACGTCATTTAGCTGAAGATATTTTAGTTCGCCAAAATGGTGAACGTATATTAACTAATTTAATGCATTTGGGTGAATTATTGCAAGAAGCAGAAAATGAATTAGATAACCCTCATTCGTTAATAAGTTGGTTAAAAAAACAAATTGTAAATCCTGATTTGAATTTAGAAAATCATGAGCAGCGTCTTGAAAGTGATGAAAACTTATTAAAAATCATAACCATTCATAAATCAAAAGGTTTGGAGTTTCCGATTGTATGGTTACCATTTATTTCTATGTATCGTTCATCAGAAAGTCAATTTTATCATGATAAAAAAAATGACTATCAGTTAACATATGCTTGGTTATTAACAGATGAAATTAAAAAACAAATAGAAGAAGAACGCCTTGCCGAAGATTTACGGTTATTATATGTTGCTATGACTAGATCTATATATCATTGCAGTATTGGAATTGCTTTTTTAAAGAAAAAACAATCAGCTATAAATCACCTATTAAAATATGATTTACGTTCGATTGCAAATATTGCTGATTTAGTAGATGTTCAGTTGCCAATAGTAACTGAAAAATATGTTTCCCCTGTTTTAAAAAAAACATCATTATCTGCTAATGTTTTTTCACGACAGCTTTCAACTTGTTGGAGAGTAACTAGTTATACGGAATTACAAAAGCGTAATAATACCGCATTGGCTTATAATCCAGAACTCAATAATGACTGGGACGAATATCAACCACAATCAGAAATTACAAATTCAACTAATTTGCAATATGATATTCATCATTTTCCAAAAGGAGCCTATGTTGGTACATTAATGCATAGCGTTATGGAAAATCTTGCATCAGAAAATGTTGATGAATTATGTATTCAAATGTTGAAAAAACTTAATTTGGATACAGTGTGGAATGAACCTATCAAAGTATGGATGCAAAAGGTACTAACCACGAAACTTCATCAACCAAACTTAATATTATCAAATGCATTAATAGGAAAATGCATTAATGAATTACAATTTCATTTTCCAATTCGTGAAAAAATATCTAGTCAGCAATTAGATAGTTTATGTAAAGAATATGATGAACTATCAAAATTATGCCCTGAATTAGATTTTGGCACAGTACAGGGTATGTTAAAGGGATTTATTGATTTGGTTTTTGAATTTGAAGGTAAATATTATATAGTAGATTATAAATCAAATTGGTTAGGTAATAATGTATCATATTATGAGAAAAACGCGTTAGAAAAAGTAATGTGCGAGCATCGCTATGATTTACAATATCAATTTTACAGTTTAGCTTTACACCGCTTTTTAAGAAGCCGAATTACAAATTATCAATATCAAACTCATTTCGGTGGTGTTTATTATCTATTTCTGCGAGGAATGCCTGAACAAGGTATCTTTTTTCATCGCCCTAAACAAGCATTTATAGAAAAACTTGATAAGTTATTTGATGGCAATGCCATAAAAATAGTGTAATAGGCAAAAAATAAGATACTAATTGAGATTCTTGTTTTTTTATAGATTATAAATTTTCTTTATCAACATTTTAAGCTCACCTATAGTTATAACGCTTATTGGTCAATAATAATTTGGGTATATTTTGGTGTCCAAAAATTATTATTAACAATCGTATTAATTTTTTGATAAATATTTGATTTTATTTTTAAAAATAGTTAATTGCATATTCCTCCACATCTATGTATTAAATCATAAGAACCAAAAGCTTTTTACAGTTCAACTCACGAAAATAGGTTGTTTTTTAATTTGGATATAAAGTTAATGATAATTTAAGCTATAACCTGATTTATTACTTAATGAGCAAATAATGTATAGTAACGATCACAATAATTTACTTGTTAATAACTATAATATTTTTTGATTGATATCTCATAAAAATGTAATCGATTTCATTTAAGTATATTTCATAACTCAGGTTCTACCTACATCAATTGTAAAATGATTGTGCGAAAAGATATTTTTTTATGTTATCATGTAAATTATTTACGGATGATTGTTTGAAATATAATGAAAAAACAGAATATTATTACTTTATTTTCTTTTATTATGTTGGCTTCAAATGCTAATGCAGTAGATAAATATGTGGCAGATGAGGTTGATGTTTATTTACGCCGTGGTCCGAGCCAACAGCATGCAATTTTATATACGGTCAAAAGTGGAGCTAAAGTTACTGAGCTCGAAAAAAGTCCTGATGGAAAATATACACGTATCAAACTTAACAGTGGTAAAGTCGCATGGATTGAAACGAACAAATTAAATGACTATCCAAGTTATAAAGAACGAATCCCTGTTTTAGAAGCAAAAATCGCAGAATATAAAGACAAAGTAGATAATGCAGAAGATTATCATCAAAAAATGATTAGTGATTATGTTGAAAAGTTACAAACATCGGAAAAATTAATTGAAAACCTACAAAATAAAAATAATGAATTAGAAAGAAAGTTCAAAGAACAAGAAGTACAACTGGATTCAGCATTAAATCAAGTTGACGATAAACGGCGTGATTTAATTATTACTTGGTTTACCTATGGTGGTCTTGTTGCAGGAGGTGGTTTTCTCTTAGGGCTAATTCTACCTAATATTATGCCTCGTCGACGCAAAAAAGATCGTTGGATGCATTAAATGAGTAAAACCTATCTAGTTGGTGGTTCTGTACGTGATAATTTACTAGGATTACCAATTGCTGATCGTGATTGGGTTGTAGTCGGAGCAACACCCGATGAACTTGTATCACAAGGTTTTCATCAAGTGGGAAAGGACTTTCCTATTTTTTTACACCCGACTTCAAAAGAAGAATATGCATTAGCTCGTACTGAACGTAAATCAGGAAAGGGTTATACAGGGTTTACCTGTGACTTCGGTAAACATATTACCTTAGAGCAAGATCTCATCCGTCGTGATCTCACTATTAATGCTATAGCGATGGATGAAAATGGCAACATTATTGATCCTTATCATGGTGTTGATGATCTTCATCACAAATTATTACGTCATGTTTCTCCTGCTTTTCGTGAAGATCCATTACGTGTTTTACGTGTTGCACGCTTTGCTGCTCGTTATCATCAATTAGGATTTGTAATAGCCCAAGAAACAATGGATCTAATGAAAGAAATGGTATCAGAAGGGGAGGTTATATACCTTACAGCTGAACGAGTCTGGAAAGAAACTGAGAAAGCATTATCAACAGCAAACCCTCAGGTTTATTTTCAAGTGCTCGAACAATGCGGCGCACTTTCACTATTATTTCCATCTGTAATGCTAACAAATGATCTTCTTAATGCACTAAAAAAATCAGTATTATTGACTGATAATCTAATCATTCGTTTTGCTGTTTTATGTGGAAATATAGTGAATAGCACATTGGTTAAAACGCTATGTAATAAAATTAAAACACCGAGCCAATATACTAAAATTGCTATTATGGTACAACAATATCGAAAAAACGTGGAGCAAATACAACGACTAGAAGCTAGTCAAATTCTTAACTTACTAAATAATATTGATGTATGGCGTAATTCACAACACCTTAATCAATTGATTATTGCAAGCCAGGCTTTTTCTGAAACCGATTCATATCCCCAAGCTCAATATCTTGAAAATGCCTATAAAATAGCTAGAAGCGTGGATGTCCAAAATATTATTGCTGAAGGGTTCACTGGTAAAAATATTCAGCTCGAATTGCAAAAAAAACGAATTGAATTGTTATTAAACTGTATTTGATTGTAACTTAATCAGTCGCCACTTTTTTTCAAAATATCTTAAAAAAAGAGTTGACGATTTGCCGTAACACAAGCATAATGCGCCTCGCAGTGTTGGTTATGACGTTGCGAATAAATGGCTACGTAGCTCAGCTGGTTAGAGCACATCACTCATAATGATGGGGTCACAGGTTCGAATCCCGTCGTAGCCACCATGAAGATTAAGTAGTACTTTTATCGAAAGTGTTCAGTGCGGGTGTGGCGAAATTGGTAGACGCACCAGATTTAGGTTCTGGCGCCGCAAGGTGTGTGAGTTCAAGTCTCTCCACCCGCACCATTTAATCTTAGTATTTATCCTTTTTGGGGTATAGCCAAGCGGTAAGGCAGCGGGTTTTGATCCCGCCACGCCCAGGTTCGAATCCTGGTACCCCAGCCATTACAGTGTTAGTATATTCAACATTACTCGATTCGGCATGATTTAAATTTTGGCATATTGCCCTAAACGCTGCTTAGCTGCTATTGTTGTGGTAGCGCCTAGTAGATAGATATGCTAATTCATAATTTAGTTTCGAAAGTTGTATGAGTTCAAATCTTACATTGTCCATACCAAGTGCCTTATTTTTTATATTGGGGTATAGCCAAGCGGTAAGGCAGCGGGTTTTGATCCCGCCATGCCCAGGTTCGAATCCTGGTACCCCAGCCATCATTATTTTTTGAATTATTCCTCTTGTGCTCATGCTAGCAAAAAATAGAACGCCTTGTTATATAGTTCAATATTTGTTTTAATTTTGAACTTTCATCATTATTAACATTATAGCTATTAATAGTAACATTTTCGAAATGAAAGGGCGTAATAGTACCTCCCAAACCATAATTAGGTTTTAACATTATAATTAATTGATTCAGTTTAGTGGTATATAGTAAACTCTTGTCATAATCACGATTGCACTCAGCTAGCTGAAAAAATATCCGGTTTTATAAAATAAGAAGCGATACCATAAATAATTTTCAGTATAGAGCACCAAGTGCGTAAACAGGATTACTAATCAATAGAAGATATAGTATGGTTATTTATTTCCACGTGATCATAAATGATTTCACACGTGGAAAATTACTATTGCAATAACATTATTTATATAAATTCACAAATACAGTTTGAGCAGTGCCTGCAGCATTTGATGTAACTTCTTTAACATAATAAAAATGAGCCCCATTAGCAATGGCATGCTTTTGTGCAGCAGAGCTTATTTCAGAAGTATTATTAAATACCCCATGGAAACTAATTGTGTTATAAGGTTTCATAATTTTGAATGCATCACTACTTAACTCATATGCATCTTCGCCTTCAATCGCCTTAGTAACAATATAATCTCTTACAGGGGCATCCTTTTTATATAAAGCTACCTCCACATCTTGCGCCAGATTTTGTAAATTAGCTGAAGTAATGGATGTAATGTAAAATGCATAAGCATTTTTCTCGGCAGCTATTTTACTTGCTTCGTTAGTAATTTCAGAAGTATTATTGAAATTGCCTTTAAATTTAACAATTTCAAATGGTAAATAATAAAGTGCTTTATTGCGTTCATATGCCACAATTCCGTTATAAGTTGTTTCATCTTTTTTTAATGTGATTGGCGCATTTGATTGATAAATATCAGCGTAAACAACAGCTAAATCAGCGGAATCTGTAGTAGTAGCATTTTCAATAGCTGTTATATGATAATATTTAGCGCCAGCTTCATCTGCTATTCTTGAAATATCATCAGCTGCGTTTTCTGCTTGTAAATAATTGCCTGTTACAGAGATTTCTTTCATTGGTACCAAATTACTACTTTCTTTTGCTGTTAATGGTTCTGCAGCATAAAGATTTACTACGGGAAAAGATAATAATGCAACTAATGTAAAAGATAATTTCTTGGAATGTTTCATTTTAGTACCCTTTGTTTTTAAGTGATTTAAATCAATATGTAACGCTTACTTAACGGGCAGATGAAGTGTCAATTTCTAGATACTATAGCAATCTGAAAGAATGCTCAGATGTTTGTCTATTTTCTGCTTATTAAAAGCGTTCGAACATAAAGTTGTTAATGAAAGATAATTAAACAACTTGTTATACATAAAAGAATTGTTGCGTGATACTCAAAGAATTTCGAAATGCAGTATCATTCTACAGTATTAGTAGTTAAATACGCAACAGGTTGTTAAAAAACTCTGTTTTATTTTGCGTACCTATAAAATTTATTATTAAAGTCAAATGAATCAAAAAAGCTAAGTTAGCAGTAGCTGTGATAAAAACATTTAATGTTTAGGCTGTTATATCCTAAATAATATAATCATTCATAATGATAAAAATAAAACGAATAATCAGATCTTTTTCTTCATTCAGCTTTTCGGTTAAGCAATCAATTAAATTAATAGGGTATTTGTAAAACAAGCTAATCCATATAGTAAATCAGTTTTCAAATTCACATAGATTTAGTTATATAGTATTCAAAATTGAAAGAATTAGAGCCCCCCATAAAAAGATAGGTGATCTTTGCTCATGATGTGATACATTAATTTCATTGATCTAATATTATGATTTGCTTTATTGGGAGAGCCAACGACTTAATTATTTCTCCTTTAATCATATATCAAATGTAATATTGATTGATTCTAGATATCTACTTAGTAAACAGATACCACTGAGTTACCTTTGTAGTATCTTTTGTCTTAATTAAAATAATAATTGCAATTGTTCATCGAAACTTACTATTGATAATAAAACAGATGCTTTATTATCAACATATTTAACAAAATTAATGTTATTAAACTGTTTAATAATTTTACAATTATTGTGAATAATAACTTAATTTATAGATATTAAAAATTTTTAGTCTATTTACCTTCTAGTTATAAAGTGTTAGATTGATTGCCGTCCGTTGGTGGTACACCTGTTTTATCTAAATAATGCTATGCTATATAATATTAGTAACATAAAAAAAGAACTTAAAGATCTAGCCAATCTAAAGTATGAACGAGCTTTGATTGGAATGTCAGCTGAATTTCAATACGTTTTTTCGTTGTTACCAGCTATTTTTCATTTTCATGATCCCAAAATACCTGGGTACATTAATGAAGATACACCTCATGGTATAGCTTATTATCATCTACCTCATGAAATTGAAAAACAACTTAAAAATGATTTTGGTTTTATTCCTACAGCAAATGCAGCCAAATCAGAAATATCAGCATTATATTCAATGGGTAGTACTTGTTCCATTGGTCAATCTGTTCAGTCTGATCTAGACATTTGGATATGTATTGAAAATAATTTATCAGAAAGTCGAAAACAAACGTTACTACAGAAATGTCGTTTAGTAGAACAATGGGCGGAAAAACAACAAGTAAAACTAACACTCTTTGTTGTAAATGCTGATCGGTTCGTTAATAAACATCATGAATGTTTAATGGGAGAAAACTGTGGATCAGCACAACATATTTTGTTACTTGAAGAATTTTATCGTACCGCAAACCTTTTAGCCGGTAAATACCTATTATGGTTTGCGGTGCCTTATAATTTAACAATAAATAACGTAAGTCACCCAACGTATGAGCAATGCGTTAACGCCTTAGTTGAACTAAAATTAGTAAATCGTGAAGAATGGATTGATTTTGGACCATTAACCGGATTATCAGCAGAAGAGTATTTCGGAGCATGCTTGTGGCAGCTTTATAAAAGTATTGATTCTCCTTTTAAAGCGGTGCTTAAAACATTATTGCTCGAAGCCTATTCATGGAGCTATCCAGAAAATAGGCCGATCGCTTATGAAATGAGAGAATGTATACAAAAATCTGAAACTAAGAAAAATATTTATTTAGATTCTTATTATATGCTTTTAGACAGGATCACAAAATATTTAATCGAAATTAAAGATCTTGAGAGATTGGAATTAATACGAAACTGTTTTTACTTAAAAGTCAATGAAAAATTATCTCAACCTAATAAAGCTGCTTCATGGCGTCGAGATGTATTAAATAATCTAGTTAAAAAATGGAATTGGAGTGAACAGCGAATTACAAAGTTAGATGCAAGTAATACATGGAAAATTCAATCTGTCCGCGAAATGCATGAAATACTTTTGCACACAATGATGACAGGTTATCGTAATTTACTAAATTTTGGTCGCCGAAATAATTTAGATTCATTAATTAGCCCACAAGACTTAGCTATTTTAACGCGTAAATTGTATGCTTCTTTTGAAGTTTTGCCAGGTAAAATAACAACATTAAAACTTAATATTTCCAATAACTTACAAGAAGAAGCGTTAACGTTTATCCATGTGAAAGAAGACCGAATAAATCGAGCTGGCTGGTATGTTTATAATCAAAAACCAGTATTGGAATCAATATCAGGGCATCAATATCTAGAATACAGTAAATATCTTGTTAAACTAATAAGTTGGTGTTATTTTAATGGTTTAATTTCTGATACAACCGAATTTTATTATCATGATGCAGATGATAGAGATAATTCAAAAATCAACCGGTTCATCAGCGATCTAAAAGAATATTTCCCAATTATAGTGCCCGCAGCTACAGAAGAACAGTTATATGGTCCTTGCGAAATTCGCCATTTAGCTATTATTTTAAATTTAGAAAATGATCCAAGTTCCAATTTAGAATTAGAATATGAAATTAGTAAAAATGTTTTAAATTATGGTAAAAAAGAGCTTAGCTTAGTAGGATCAATTGATCTACTTTATAGAAATTCATGGAATGAAATACGTGTATTGCATTTTAGTGGATCGTTATGTGTACTAGAAGCCATTAAAACATTACTAAATCGAATGCATAAAGATGCTGATTTACCTAATCCTATTGAAATTTTTTGCTACAGTAAATATCTAAGTATAGAAATTAAACAGCAAATAAAAAAATTAATGGATGAATGTATTGAACTTCGTTTAACTACAACACAAAATAATTTCACACAAGTAAAACCGTTAAGAATTGATGGATCTTCGTGGTATCTTTTTTTTGAACGCTTAGGTGTTTCGTTTCATCAGTTCGAAAATGCGGTTGATTTTTATGGTGCGGTATCAAATAATAAAGTTCAAGGTCGTCCATTGAATATACTAGATGAAACTGATGAATTACCCAAAGAAATTGACAGTGTTGCTTATGAAGGTATTATCCAATTCTTTTTTGAAGATACCAATTCAGGTTTTGATCTTTATATATTAAATGAACACAACCAAGTAGAAATTTATCGCAATTGCAATGGCACAAAAGAAAATATGGTCAAAGATATCAATGATTTTTATGTTTTATCTGATGATCGTTTTACGTTTACTACAAGCAGCTCTGTTAATTTTAATCTACCTCAATTTTACCAAATCACCTATAATGATGTTGGTAAACGTGAGATCTTTTTATTGAATTAGATGATCACTAAAAGTGATATAAATATGAAAAATATCATAAAATCAATTATTAATTCAAATAAAAATAGGGCAGTTCTATTTTAAACAGAAAAAAAATTAATTTTCTATTAAAATATTGGAACTTTTTTAAATTTTAAGAATCTAACTGTATGTGTGCACATATTTTGGGTCAGCTAGCAGTTATTAACATAATGAGGAATGGCCTTTAATGGGGGAGCAAGTAACAGATCAAGTATTGGTTGCTCGTGTATTAAGTGGAGATAAAAATGCGTTCAATTTACTTGTAATACGTTATCAAAGTAAATTGGCTCATTTGGTTTCTCGTTATGTACTTGCTTCTGAAGTCCCTGATGTTGTGCAAGAAACCTTTATTAAGGCTTATCGCTCTTTAAGTCTATTTAAGGGAGAAAGTGTTTTTTACACTTGGTTATACCGAATTGCAGTAAATACAGCAAAGAATTACTTAACTTCTCAAGGTCGCAGGCCGCCGTCATCTGACATCGATGCTAATGAGGCCGAAAGTTATGAAGGTGCAGATTCTCTTAGGGATCCTGATGATCCCGAAAATTTAGCGCTTTCAGAAGAAATCAAAAAGACGGTATTTGCAGCAATTGAATCATTGCCTGATGATTTAAGGATTGCAATTACACTGCGTGAAATTGAAGGATTAAGTTATGAGGAGATTGCCGAAATTATGGATACACCGATTGGAACAGTGAGATCACGCATTTTTAGAGCAAGAGATGCGATTGATGAAAAAATTAAACCATTAATTAGTTAATGGAAATAAAAATTGATTGAGAGTAGTCATAAATTTTAAGGTATCTACTATGCGAACAGAACAGAAAGAACAACTTTCACTACTTATGGATGACCAACTTACAGACCAACAGATTATGGATGAAATATCAAAAGATGTAAGTTTACAATCATGCTGGCACCGTTACCATATTGTACGAGATGTCATGCGAGGTGCACTGCATAGTAGCTCATTAACTCTAGACATTTCTAATCAAGTTGCACAAGCAGTTGCTAATGAAAATTTATATGATCAGTTAGATAACCAACCTAATCCGAATCAAGTTTCTATTCCAAAAACTGAAAGCTTACTTTGGATACGTATTAAAGATGTCATATCAAAAGTAGGTCAAGTAGGACTTGCTGCTTGTGTTACCTTAGCCATTATTGCAGGAGTACAGTATCAACAAGGCAAATCTGAAAGTAATCATGGCGTACCGACATTAAACACAGTTCCTTTTGGTGTTAATGTTGCTCCAGTTGGTGGTATACAACAATCAAACGAACAGTTATTACTTGAAAAAAGACAATATGATAAAATCCGATTACTTGTACAAGATTATGAACTACAAAAAAGACTGAACGCACGTTAACCCGAAATGAGATTAATATTTAATTCAGGTTTACTAATGATTAAAAAGAGTCGATATTATATCGTCACTTTGTTTCTGATATTATTCTCCCTAGTTGCTAATGCAATGGATTATGATGAGGCCCTCAGCCTACTAAACAAAATGAATAAGGCTGTGCAAACTCAAAATTATCAAATTCATTTTCTATCGCAAGAGAAAAATCAGTATGTTACCACCTATGAATATACACATTTAGGTGCAACGAAAAAAAACGACATTAAAGCGATGTTACTTTATCTTGAAGGTTCAGCGAAAGAAATTATTTTGCATGATAATATTACTAGTTATTTCCAACCAGACAGCGCTTCTTTTTCTATAACCAGTCCTCGAATTCTTGAAGCATTTCCGGATGTAATTTATAACAATTTCAGTAAACTGATTGATGTTTATGATTTTACATTATTGGGAAAAACCAGAACAGCGAATCGAAGTGTTCAACTAGTTAAAATGATAGCCAAAGACAAAGATCGTTATAGCTATGTTTTTTGGATTGACGATGAAATTTATTTACCGCTTCGAATAGACTTATTAGACCAGCATAGTGAAATTATTAGCCAATTAAAAGTTGTGGATCTTGATTTAAATTTTGATAAAAACAAAATTAATGATTATATCGATACACGAACATATCCCATATTATTATCAATACAAAAAGAGGGCGACGTACTAGAAGCATGGCAACTAGCTTGGTTACCAAAAGGTTTCAAAGAAATTGCAGCCTACAATGTTAATTTTTACAATTCTGATATAGAAACTAAATTATTTTCTGATGGTGTTTTCTCATTTACAGTTAATGTATCGCCTGAAAAAACAAGCCAATCAAATCAATTTATACAGCAAGGTGGTCGAACTGTTTTTTCAACAAATATTGGGCAAAAAAATATTATTATTATTGGTAATTTGCCACGCACAACCATTGAGCGTATTGCGCAAAATATTGTCGAGAAATCAGCGCAAAATTCTCGATAACGCTATGCTTAGTAGTGATAAATGTGTAAAATGCTACTTTTTCTGACTTCGTTATCATTATAAATACTATTTATAATCAAATGGCATTTAAATCGTTAACTTTTTATAACAAAAATACAGATTATAATTTATTGATATGAATAAAAATATCCGCAATTTTTCAATTATTGCCCATATTGACCATGGGAAATCAACACTTTCAGACCGCATAATACAGATTTGTGGTGGGCTTTCTGATCGTGAAATGGAAGCACAAGTGCTAGACTCCATGGATTTAGAACGTGAGCGTGGAATTACAATTAAAGCGCAAAGCGTAACATTAGATTATCAGGCTAAAAATGGTGAAACATATCAGCTGAATTTCATTGATACACCTGGTCATGTTGACTTCTCATATGAAGTTTCACGATCGCTAGCAGCTTGTGAAGGTGCATTATTAGTGGTTGATGCAGGTCAAGGGGTTGAGGCGCAAACATTAGCAAACTGTTATACAGCCTTAGACATGAATCTTGAAGTGGTGCCTGTTCTTAATAAAATTGATTTACCTGCTGCTGAACCTGATCGTGTGGCTGCTGAAATTGAAGATATTGTTGGTATTGATGCCTCTAATGCGGTGCGATGTTCTGCTAAAACAGGCATAGGTGTAATTGAAGTACTTGAACAATTGGTGAGTGACATTCCAGCGCCAAAAGGGGATTCAAACGCTCCACTACAAGCGCTGATCATTGACTCATGGTTTGACAACTATTTGGGTGTTGTTTCATTAATTCGTATTAAAAATGGCGAATTACATAAAGGTGACAAAATCAAAGTTATGAGCACAGGCATGACTTATAACGTTGATAGAATTGGTATTTTCACACCTAAACAAGTTGATAAAAACTGCTTACGATGTGGTGAAGTTGGCTGGGTTGTTTGTGCAATCAAAGATATTTTGGGTGCACCTGTGGGCGATACTTTAACCTCTGCAAAAACACCTGCTGAAAAACCATTACCAGGGTTCAAAAAAGTAAAACCGCAGGTTTACGCAGGTTTATTCCCAACGAGCTCGGATGATTATGAAGCATTTCGAGATGCACTTGGAAAATTAAGTTTAAACGATGCTTCACTCTTTTATGAGCCAGAGAATTCAGGCGCATTAGGTTTTGGCTTTAGATGTGGCTTCCTTGGCTTACTGCATATGGAAATTATTCAAGAGCGTCTAGAACGTGAGTATAATCTCGACCTAATCACTACAGCACCAACGGTTGTTTATGAAGTACTAACGACATCAAATGACATTATTTATGTGGATAGCCCGGCTAAACTACCTGCGGTCAACAATATTCAAGAATTACGAGAACCGATTGCTGAATGTAACATTTTAGTCCCACAAACTTACTTAGGAAATGTGATAACATTATGTGTAGAAAAACGTGGTGTACAAACTCACATGGTTTATCATGGTAATCAAGTTGCTTTAACGTATGAAATTCCAATGACAGAAGTTGTTTTAGATTTCTTTGACAAACTCAAATCAACCTCTCGTGGGTATGCTTCGTTAGACTATGGTTTCAAACGTTTCCAAGCGTCTGACATGGTAAGATTAGATGTATTGATTAACGGCGAGCGTGTAGATGCGTTGGCATTAATTACGCACAAAGACAATGCGCCTTATCGTGGACGAGAATTAGTTGAAAAAATGAAAGATCTTATTCCACGCCAACAGTTTGATATAGCTATTCAGGCAGCTATCGGAAATCATATTATTGCCCGTTCAACGGTTAAACAGTTGCGTAAAAACGTATTAGCCAAATGTTATGGCGGTGATGTAAGTCGTAAGAAAAAGCTTTTACAGAAGCAAAAAGAAGGTAAAAAACGCATGAAACAAATTGGTAATGTTGAATTACCACAAGAAGCGTTTTTAGCTATTTTGCATGTCGGTAAAGATTAATAAATCAGTTAAAGAGGAATAAAAATGGCTGGAACATTTGCCATCATATTAACATTAGCAACATTCATTACAGGAATATTTTGGGTTCTAGAAAAATATAAATGGAAACCTGCTCGCCAACGAAAAGTTGAAGAAGTTCGTAAACAATGTAATGGAGACATTGATGGAAAAATACTTGCTGAAGTTGGCAAGCCTAAAGGTTGGATTGAAAACTTAGCTTCATTTTTCCCTGTACTTTTTGTGGTATTTATCATACGCTCATTTTTAATTGAACCTTTCCAAATTCCGTCTGGTTCAATGATGCAAACGTTATTAATTGGGGATTTTATTGCAGTTCAAAAATATTCCTATGGATTACGCGATCCTATAACTAATACAGTATTAATTTCAACTGGTCATCCAAAACGTGGGGATGTTGCTGTGTTCAAACACCCTGATGGATCCCAATTAGATTTAATTAAGCGTGTTGTTGGATTACCTGGTGACAAAATTGTCTATCTTGTAAAAGAGAAAAAAGTTATTGTTTATCCGGCTTGCCAAATAAACGATACCAATTGCACAGCCCAAAAGGAAGAACCTCTTGATTTACACTATAGTGAATTACGACAAAGCAATTGGAAAGAAGTACATCAACGATCTAAATCCAACCCTAATTTTTATACCTTACAACAGTATAAAGATAGAGGGATCACCGATTCTGATTCATTAATCACTTTTAACATGAAAATACGGCAAGAAACATTAGGTAACAAGGTGCATGATATCTTAATTACACAAGGAACTTATGAAGATCCTAATTATTTCTATCACCAAAAAGGACAGCCGATAGCTACATGGGTAGTACCTCAAGGGCATTACTTTATGATGGGTGATAATCGTGACAATAGTGGCGACAGTCGCTATTTTGGCTTTGTTCCTGAATCAAACTTTGTTGGTAAAGCGGTAGCAATATGGATGAGCTTTGAAAAACAACCTAATGAATGGCCGACAGGCATCCGCTTTAGCCAGATTGGTGGTATACACTAAGCTATCACAATTATGAAAAAATTTATTCAAATTCAACAATCAATAGGTTATCAGTTCCAAAATATTTCATTATTAGAACTAGCACTGACTCATCGCAGTGCTAATAAATCACATAATGAACGATTGGAATTTTTAGGGGATTCAATATTAAGCTTTGTTATTGCAGATGAGCTTTTCCACCGTTTCACCCAGCAAGATGAAGGTGATTTAAGCCAAATGCGAGCAAGTTTAGTTTGTGGTCAAACGCTAGCGGAAATTGGCATTAACTTCAAATTGGGTGATCACCTAATTCTTGGTCAAGGTGAATTAAAAAGCGGCGGATATCGTCGAGAATCAATAATATCGGATGCTGTCGAAGCCATTATTGGTGCTATTTATTTAGATAGTAATATTGAAAATGTACGTCGATTAATTTTATCTTGGTACCAAACTCGATTAAAAGAGATAAAACCAGGCATCAAACAAAAAGATGCTAAAACACGTTTACAGGAATATTTACAAGGTATACATCATGAAAGACCATGTTATCTAATTCTTGAAGTGACAGGCGATAACCACGAACAAGAATTCTTAATCCAATGTAAAATCGAAAATGACAAACATGAATATTTAGGTCGTGGTTTGAGCCGCCGTAAAGCAGAACAAGCCGCAGCTCAAGAAGCGCTTAATCAACTAGGTATAAAATGACAGAAAAAACAAAACATTGTGGATTTGTTGCTATAGTAGGACGCCCAAATGTTGGCAAATCGACTTTACTAAACCAATTACTTGGACAAAAAGTTTCAATTACATCACGTAAAGCGCAAACGACACGCCATCGTATTGTTGGAATTGATACCCAAGATAACGACCAAATTATCTATATTGACACCCCAGGATTACATATAGAAGAAAAAAGAGCCATAAACCGCCTAATGAACCGAGCAGCAAGCAGTTCAATTGGTGATGTTGAGTTGGTTATTTTTGTTGTCGAAGGTACACATTGGACTGATGACGACGAAATGGTCGTCAATAAACTGAAAGACTGCAAAAGCCCTGTATTATTAGTGATTAATAAAATTGACAATGTCACTGGCAAAACACAGCTATTGCCACATATTCAAACGATCAGCCAAAAAGTGAATTTTCTTGATGTCATACCGATTAGTGCTGAAACAGGCGAAGGTATTGATATCATCAAAAATATTGTTAAAAAACACTTGCCTGTAGGTGAGCATCATTTCCCTGAAGATTATATTACTGATCGCTCCCAACGTTTTATGGCATCTGAAATTATTCGCGAAAAGCTAATGCGATTTTTAGGTGATGAATTACCCTATTCGGTGACTGTTGAAATTGAACAATTCAAAGTGGACGAACGTAACGGCATGTACCGTATTAATGGATTAATCTTGGTTGAACGCGACGGACAAAAGAAAATGGTTATAGGTAATAAAGGCGAAAAAATCAAAAAAATTGGTATAGAAGCTCGCAAAGATATGCAGTTATTCTTTGATAATAAAGTTCATTTAGAGCTTTGGGTAAAAGTCAAAGCGGGTTGGGCTGATGACGAGCGTGCCTTACGCAGTCTTGGTTATAGTGACGACTAACATATCATAACCAACTAGCTATCGGTATAGTGGCATAAATTAAACATAATATTGATAGCTAGTATTGATATCACAACTTATTGATACAAAATACTAACAAAACTACACAAAATCGCCCTATATAAATGAAAGCAGTTCTAAAATATAAACGCCCCACCTAACGCGCTTTATAGTCCAAATTTAATTAAAAATAAAACATATAATTAGACCTAATTAGCTCAGTGATATCAAAATTTTTAAATTTTAAAGCTACTAGCAAAACTATCTAATAAAACACCTGAATTATCATAAATCTATCAGAATATAAACTAATTACTAAACAACAACAACGCTTTTATATATAATACCGATTTAACTGATTTGGATTTAAAGTATCAACATCGGGAGTCCCATCATGCAGCAGTTACGTCCCATCCATCGAGCCTTACTTAGTGTTTCTGACAAAACTGGAATTGTAGAATTTGCCCAAGCTCTACATCAACGAAACGTACAACTTCTATCAACGGGGGGGACCGCTAAATTACTTATGGAACACCAAATACCGGTCATAGAAATATCTGATTACACTGGTTTTCCTGAAATGATGAATGGACGAGTCAAAACGCTACACCCCAAAATTCATGGCGCTATTTTAGCGCGACGAGGAATTGATGATAATATTATGCACCAATATCAAATTGAGCCTATTGATATGGTCGTTGTAAACCTATACCCTTTTGCACAAACCGTGGCTAAACCAAATTGTACTTTAGATGATGCTGTTGAAAATATTGATATTGGTGGACCAACTATGGTGCGATCTGCTGCTAAAAATCATAAAGATGTTGCCATTGTAGTTGATTGTAGTGATTATAAAAATATCATTAATATGATGGATGATAACCAAAACGCACTATCATTTGAATATCGTTTTAACCTTGCCATTAAAGCCTTTGAACACACAGCCAAATACGATGGCATGATTGCCAACTACTTTGGACAACATGTACCACCGTATATGGGCGAAACCGATAAACCAGCAGGACAATTTCCACGCACATTAAATCTCCAATTTATAAAAAAACAGAACATGCGCTATGGTGAAAACAGTCATCAACAAGCCGCTTTTTATATTGAAGAAGGCGTTAACGAAGCATCAATAGCAACGGCAAGACAACTACAAGGTAAAGCACTATCTTATAACAACATAGCCGACACTGACGCAGCGCTTGAATGCGTAAAATCCTTTGAACAGCCTGCTTGTGTAATTGTCAAACACGCCAACCCTTGTGGTGTTGCGGTTAGCGACAATACTTTAAATGCCTATTTAAATGCCTACAAAACCGACCCCACATCAGCTTTTGGAGGCATTATTGCCTTTAACCGCCCATTAGATGCGGCAACGGCTCAGGCTATTGTTCAACAACAATTTGTTGAAGTTATCATTGCCCCAATTATCAATCAAGATGCGTTAGCCATTATTCAAGCGAAAAAAAATGTACGCGTGCTGGAATGCGGCGAATGGTCAACACCTACGGTGGTCAGTTTAGACTTTAAGCGTGTTAATGGCGGATTATTAGTACAAGATCGTGATTTAGGCATGGTATCGCCAAACGAACTTACTTTTGTCACCAAACGCAAACCAACAGAACAAGAACTGTCTGATGCTTTATTTTGTTGGAAAGTAGCCAAATTTGTTAAATCCAATGCCATTGTTTATGCCAAAAACAACATGACAATTGGCATTGGCGCAGGACAAATGAGCCGAGTTTATTCCGCCAAAATTGCAGGAATCAAAGCACAAGATGAAAACCTAAAAGTTTCAGGTTCTGTCGTTGCTTCCGATGCCTTTTTCCCATTTCGGGACGGGATTGATGCAGCAGCGGCAGCGGGAGTAACGTGTATAATTCAACCTGGCGGATCGATTCGTGATGACGAAGTGATCCAAGCTGCAAATGAACACAATATTGCAATGATATTTACGAATATGCGCCATTTTAGACATTAATTTTGAAATGAATAATATGGCAACTTTGCTTATTATTACAAATAATTACTTATAGTTATCTTTTTATTAAAAAGGCATTATTAAGGATTTTTTATGAAAGTTTTAGTCATTGGTAATGGCGGGCGTGAGCATGCCATAGCATGGAAAGCAGCACAATCACCGCTCGTTTCAAAAGTATTTATTGCACCAGGAAATGCAGGCAGTTCGCTTGAGCCAAATTTAGAAAATATAAACATCAAAGCAACCGACATTAGTGGATTACTCAACTTTGCAGAGCAACAGCAAATAGATTTAACCATAGTAGGACCAGAAACACCATTAGTTTTGGGTATAGTTGATAGTTTTCAAAAAGCGGGATTAAAAATCTTCGGTCCAACAAAAGCCGCTGCACAATTAGAAGGTTCAAAAGCCTTTACCAAAGACTTTCTTGCACGGCATAACATCCCTACCGCTGAATATCAAAATTTTACAGACGTTAAGCTCGCACTTACTTATTTACGGCAAAAAGGCGCCCCGATTGTTATCAAAGCCGACGGATTGGCAGCAGGAAAAGGTGTAATTGTCGCCATGACGCTAAAAGAAGCCGAAAACGCCGTACGTGACATGTTAGCAGGCAATGCCTTTGGCGATGCAGGTCACCGAGTGGTTATAGAAGAGTTTTTAGAAGGTGAAGAGGCGAGTTTTATTGTCATGGTTGACGGCAAACATATAGAACCGATGGCAACAAGCCAAGATCATAAACGAGTTGGTGATGGTGATACTGGATTAAATACAGGTGGAATGGGGGCTTACTCACCTGCTCCTGTAGTAACAGATGCCGTTTTTGCAAAGGTAATCGATGAGATCATCTACCCAACTGTTAACGGCATGGCGCAAGAGGGTAATACTTATGTTGGCTTCTTATATGCGGGGTTAATGATTGACAAAAACGGCAACCCAAAAGTTATTGAATTCAACTGCCGACTTGGCGATCCAGAAACACAACCGATAATGATGCGAATGCAATCTGATCTCATCGAACTTTGCCTTGCAGCAGTGGATGGCAAATTAAATACCATCAACTCAAAATGGGATCCAAGACCATCGCTAGGCATAGTTATGGCAGCAGAAGGGTATCCTGGTCACTACGACACCCAAGATATAATAACGGGCTTACCGACAAAGCCAACGCAAGATTGTAAAGTATTTCATGCCGGCACTCGTTTTGAAAAAGGTCATATATTTACAAATGGTGGGCGTGTACTTTGCGTAACTGCACTTGGCAACACAGTGCAAGATGCTCAACAGCGAGCTTATCAACAAGTGAAAAAAATTCATTGGCATGGTTGTTTTTACCGTCATGATATTGGCTATCGAGCAATTGAGCGCGAAAAAAATCAAACATAAGGATAATATCCGAACCATTAAGAATAAAGAAAAATCAATAATCGGCTACATAACAAGCCAAAAAAGATCATAAAAAAACTTTTTTTGATTTTTGGTTGAACAGCATATATATTAGTTAATGATTTTTTATTTAAAAGAATTAATTGAATAAAATAAAAAATACCACCCAAAAGGTGTTCAAACTATTAGTATTTTAGGAATAGAGATGAATAAAAAAAAGTGTTGTGCCAATAAAGTGTTCTTGGATGAAGAAATCTTATTGGAAAGTGGTGATGAGTCACGCGGTAAGCTTATAGTAATAAATCTTAGAATAAGGGGGCAATAATGAAGGATTCTTCCCTTATACCATTATCCGTTGCTTTTGATAAATTAAAAAAAGAACTAAGCAATGACACAAATCAACAAAAATATCGCTATATATTGTTAGATAGATTAGGTGTTGTCAGTGAATTATCACTTATCTATAGTGAAGAGTTAGAAGAAAATTTCCCTTCTGATCGTTTAGCGGTGCTCAAACGTCCGACTCTTTTGCATGAATTACACTCTTGCCCACTACTTGTATGTATAGCCGCACCCAACGAGCCGTTAAATAGAGAGCTATTAGCCGCGGCCATTGTACAAATAGACGATGAATTTTTAAACAAAAAACAGTATGTATCTGGATTTATTGCCAGCCCCTTACCGCCCAAAGAGCTTGCCGAAGCATTGGTCGAATCTTGTTTGCGAGCAGGTAAAGCTTTAAATACCAATTATTTACCGTTTTATGAACCTTTTATATTAGATCTCATTCGTCACAGTTATATTGAACCAAATTCACACCTTGGATTATTATTACCGACCGATAGCAATTATTACTTTGTTGATATGGACTATCAGCTGTATGCTTTCCATTCAATTAGCTATCAAGATGAATGGGAGTTTGTATTAAATTTTACTAATGAATCATTGCGTTATAATCATCTTAACAAACCTCAGCTTTATCAAATAGCGGTAACATTATCAGACCTGTATGAAGAAAAAGAAAAACCGTTACCGCCGAAAATCTTATCAAAAATAATTCATTATTTTTATGATCCTCAAGGCAAACAGCTAAAAAATGCTAATGACCGGCGGGCATATGTATTATTTTCGATAATATATGGACAATTAACTGAAAACGAACAATTGGCTGAAATAATTAACCAAGTGATAAATAACGAAGAAAAGCAAGGTCAACTAGGCAAATTATTAAGCCAAGAAGAGCACGCTTTAACTTCAATAAAAAGCAAAGCGTTAAATAACAATTAAATAATATATTAGTATCGTATTAGTTTTATCTGGATGAAGAGAACAATGAACCAAGAAAACATATTAGAAACAAAAAAAACACAAAATATAGACGATTTACAAGATCCACAAGAAAGTTATTTTGAACCAGAATTGGTTTATGAATCGGATAAAAAAGCCTTATTATTAGAAAATGGACAATGTGGAGTATGTCAGCGCAAAGGTTTTCCCTTATTTTTAGTTCGTAAGTCAATTGTACCGATTAGATTTTATCATAATATTGACTGGTCTAAAGGTATGGTAGAGTTAGGGGACAGAGAACCGAAAGAGAGTTGGAAAGAATATAAATACGTATATCGAATGCTACGTGAAGGTTATGTATATATACTTTGCAACCCGATAGGCAATACAGATGATAGTAAACTAGAGGTAATGGTTTATGAAGTGACTTATTCAGGGGCGATGCGCCTACGAAAGTTCCGTGATGTCAAAGGTTCAAGACCTAAAGAAATCCCCGAAAGTTGCCTTAAAGACAATCACAACATAAAAGGGTTATTTATCACCATTGACAATCGAGTTTATGATAAAGCTTGGATTGCTTATTCCCCGATACGTTGGAAAGTCAAAACGATTAACCATTACCGAAAAAATAAAATCGAACGCTTACAGCGATTTAGTGAAGTAGATCTGACACAAACCAAAGCCCCAGACATTTCGCCGCAAAATCGCAGTTTTTTGTTTAACGACTTTATGGATAAAAAACGTCACTTACTAGAGCTTGAGTGTGACGATAGAATGGTCCATGATTATTTTGATGAAACCGGGCGAAAAAAGGAAAAATCGCGTCAACCTAAAAAAGCAAAGGAAAAGCTAGATGAAATCATTTCTCTTATCGGCTCAATGAGTAAAGGCATTTTTAAAAAACTGGACGTTTCATTGGATGGACTTTTTCGTTACACCCTAGAGCTGTTACAAGAAGTGAATGTTCAACAGTTTTTTACGGCAAGCCATTTCAATTCATTAATATTAGAAAAATCCTTTGAGGCATTAAATAATACGCTACAAAGCTACCAATCAAATAGCCATTACCTTACAGAAATTGCGGCATTAGTAGTAGAAGATAGCCTAGGTATTGCAGAAGAGCTATCTATACAAAGGCGCCAAAAATTAGCGCCGGTGGCGGAAGGGCTAGCCAGTCAAAATATAAAAGATAATAGTGATGTAGTTGAATTAAAAAAGTATCATCAACTAGTTCGCAGTAGTAGTCATGATTTAATTTATGAAAAAGAGAAGCATTTAACCGCTCACCCATTGGCAAGGGCAATGCAAAAGGCTAGAGGTCGAAATGAGCTTGCAAATTATTACAGTGAGCAAACACAATTAGTAAAAGAATACCCTTTTGTTTACTTTAAGCCAGAGCTGAACTATCCCCGCCGACAATATCAGTTAATAGAACAATACAAAGACTCAATACGTTCTTCCATTTCCCAAGAATGTGAAAACGAAGCTTATTTATTTTTATTCTATAATTCCAAAGAGAACTATAATGCTCCTTCTCAATATCCACGTTATCGAGTGGGCAGTGCAGACGAAAATATTACGCATTACATCAAGAAAAACGATGAAATCAATACATATGATAAAGAACAAAAGACCATAGATGAGCTTAGTGATATAGATAAAATTAGCGTACGAGGTGTTATTGGTGATATACCTTTAGCGAAGAAATTGGGTATAGCAGAAGATGATGTCTATAACCTATGGCAATTTAATAGGCGTGTTTATTGCCGTCGTATCAGCGTATTGGGTCTTGAAAACCGAATATCAAAAAAAAGGGGTTTAGGTAATTATAAAGAAATTCCCTTAACCCCGGTTCAACAAGCTGAGTTACTTGAAAAATATAAAGCTAATATAGGTAAAAAAGCGAATAGATATAAAAATATCGATAGTGTAAAAGTTGTACATTTTTATGATTTACAACAAGTAAAACAATATTATGCTGATGAACGGCTTGAAGATGACTGGTCTAAACGGGCTAAACGACTTAATCAACCGTCGTTAGACAACTATGAAACATTTGAAAAAACGGGGTATCAATCTTTATATCATTATATTGAAACTTGCTCGCAAGATTATTATAACTATTTGATTTGGTTATTTGGTGAGGACCACAAATATTATCAGGTTGAATCTTCGCCGGCATCGAAGGGTAGTGCTCAAAACGGCGAGCCGAAAGCTGCGTTACCAAGCACGGTAAATAAGCTGCTTTTTTGGCAAGCAGAAATAGAGCCAGATATTTCAGATATGCACTTAAGCTTTTTAAATTCATTTTTAGTGATATTTGACAGTGCCTGTTTAGGCACCATCACCTTACCGCAACATTCGGCGTTATGGGGAATGTTACTGAATAATGACCAATCGATATATTTTTATCTGCTTGGGGATAAAACGAAAATAAACGAGAAGGAAGGAACAACACAATCAACGACCCCGTTGGTATTTAAATATGTGGCAGAATTAGAGGACAACGACCAATCAGCCTTGAAACAAGTGGGCTTATCGGGCAGGGACGTTATTGCTATCACCAATGAGCTCCTTAGTGTTAAGTTAAAAAATAACAAAAAGTTAATGACCCGGTTCATTGAAAAAATTGTGAATTTTAGTATTGAAGGCGCCAATCGTTCAATGGAAAATAATGTAAAAATCCATAATCTAAAATTGCAAGACCACTATCTAGAAGCTATAAAACTGTTTAAAGTACAAGGGCAAGAACGGGTATGTCAATATAAAGTAAAAATGTCAATCAAAGGCTTAAATGAATATATAAAACACAATGAAAAGCTGATGCCCTTTTTTGTGCATAAAGAGCTGAAAACCAATAAAGGGACAACTGTCAATTTAGCCCAGTCAGAAAAGTCTCGTTGGTATATAAAACATACAAATAATAAACAGATAGCAAAAGAAACAGTTGAAATCAATATATTAATGGCATTTGAAAGCGAAGAGCAGCAACGCCTTTTTGAAAAAGGGTTTAGCTCAAAGGGTGGTTTGGGGCAAAAATCGTTAAAACGGATAACCTCTAACATTATTGAAGCTAACAATGCCACACTTGATGAAAATGACATTAAGCATTTATCAAAAACCTTAAAAAGGAAAAAACAACTTATTGAAATATTTGATAAATCCTCCAGTTGTGTGTTAGGTAGCATAGGTTTATATTTTCAGGTGACCGCCTTAAAAGAGGCGCAAAAAGAAATCGATAATATCAAAGATCCGATTGCCAAAATTTTAATGAAGTATCGCCTATTGATAAGTTATGCCTCAACAATGTCGGCAACAACGCAGTTAATCATAGACGGCACCCAATTATTAGGGGTAATACGTGCGCAAAACGCGTCACTATTTATCGAGCGAGGCGGTCGACTCAGTGCGTTACTAGAAGGGTTAAAACCGGTAGCCAATGTAGCTAATGTGCTAGGTGTGATAGACAGTGCAATGTCGCTGACTCAAGCAATAACAAGCTGTATTGAAGGGAACACGGGTTCTGGTGTTGTTTGTGCCACAAGTGCTTTAAGTCTTATCATGGGTCTTGCCGTATGCGCAAATATTGTGCCTTTTTGGGGGCAAATTATATTTATTGTTATTTCTATTGGTATTTTGATTGTCAATAATATATTTTACAGTGATGGAAGCGATTGGGATGAAATCAACAAATGGTTAAACCGTTGTATGCTAGGTAATTTTGATTTTCATCAATCAAAATACCCACCTTATTACTTACCGACGCCGAAATGTATGTTACTTTCCGAGCAGGATTACTATTTAGCGGTAAATGGGGGTCGTTGTTTGCTCGAAGCTGAAAGGAGTACCTTATTAGAAGCAGCGGATACCATATTAACAAATACACCACCAATGTATCCTATAGGGGTGGTGTATAAACTTATTGAAATCGATTACGATTTAATGCTAACGCTAAACTTGCCGGATTTTGATAGAGATAAATCCGTATTTGAAGGAAAAGTAACCATTAAATCCTTATCGAAGAGTAATCAAACGCCAGTTGAATTGACGATATCTCATGGCGGTAAATTATTAGCTATTAAGCCATTATCCTCCGCTGATTTTTTTACTCCGAGAACCGAAGAGCAAGCAGAGAGTGAAGAACGTTACCGTATGGATGAGAAAAAGGGTGATGAAAATGATGATGAAAAACTGTTAATAGAAATGATGGATATCGCCTTTGACAGCAAGTCAGACGACAATAAAAGCTCGGATGCATCGACGACGGATACCCCATCAGATAATAAACCGATTGAAACCCCATCGGATAGTAAACCGATTGATACCCCATCAGATAGTAAACCAATTGAAAACCAAGTAGGGCTATTTTTAATAAAATGGAAGTTGGGGAAAATAAAAGGCAAGCACGAGGTTTCAATTCGGGTTAACTACTGGCCAACAGGCATGTTTGAAAAATCAGATAACAATAAAGAGAAACAAGAAAAAACGCCATTCTTGCTTTCATACAACTATATAAAAGATTAAGCGAAGTATAAAAAATGAAAAAAATTCTAACACTCTCAATATGCGGTATCTTGTTGACCGCTTGCGACAACTACCCGTATAAACAAAAAATCCAAGGCACTTATGACTGGAACAATAAAACTGGCGATAAAGCGATTTGTATGATGGTGGGCAGAGTAACTGAGTCCATGTACCCGTATACCACTATACATCTAAAAGGGGAAGAATTACCTTTCTCAACTCAAACTATGAAAGAATATAATAACCGTTTAAAAAATGACAGTTTGCATTTATTTAGCAAGCGAGGCTTTTTTACCGAGGAATACCTAGGCGAAGTCGACGGTAAACCGATATACCGTTATAACCTCACCGATTTAGGGCGCAAATATGTAAAATGGGCATTTGCTGAAACTAATTTTTGTTTTGGTCGAGTGGTTGTCGATAAAATTAAACGCACTAAAGACACCATTAATGGCGTGGGGGGCGGCACCGTGCGCGATGTGTACATTACCTATCATGTTGAAAATATTCCTGATTGGGTGAAAGACCCTGAAATCTATAAACGTTTTGGTTATTCTGAAAAACTGGTTAATGGTGAGCCAGTACAAGGAATGCATAGCTATAAAGTATTAGGAAAGAATAAATTAGAAACATTAACTGGTGAAAGCGGTGTTTATCAATGGGCATCAGATTTTAATAAAGAGTTAAAATAGTGTGTTGGGTAACAGCTATATAAAAGATTAAGCGAAGTATAAAAAATGAAAAAAATTCTAACACTCTCAATATGCGGTATCTTGTTGACCGCTTGCGACAACTACCCGTATAAAAAGGATATTCAAGAAATTTATGACTGGAACAATGAAACTGGCGATAAAGCGATTTGTATGATGGCAGGCAGAGTAACTAAGTCCATGTACCCGTATACCACTATACATCTAAAAGGGGAAGAATTACCTTTCTCAACTCAAACTATGAAAGAATATCATAACCGCTTAAAAAATGAGAATTTACATTTATTTAGCAAGCGAGGCTTTTTTACCGAGGAATACCTAGGCGAAGTCGACGGTAAACCGATATACCGTTATAACCTGACCGATTTAGGGCGCAAATATGTAAAATGGACATTTGGTAATACTAATTTTTGTTTTGGTCGAGTGGTTGTCGATAAAATTAAACGCACTAAAGACACCATTAATGGCGTAGGGGGCGGCACCGTGCGCGATGTGTACATTACCTATCATGTTGAAAATATTCCTGATTGGGTGAAAGACCCTGAAATCTATAAACGTTTTGGTTATTTTAAAGAGCTGGTTAATGGTGAGCCAGTACAAGGAATGCATAGCTATAAAGTATTTGGAAAGAATAAATTAGAAACATTAAATGGGGTAAGTGGCGTTTATAAATGGGCATC
>NZ_LZHM01000037.1:0-8902 GCF_001690875.1 Gilliamella sp. wkB18 | reverse complement strand
TCTTGGCTAATATATAAGCTGGTTTCAGGATTATAATACCGAAACCGATTATAATAAAGCCCCGTTTCTACATCTTCATATTGCCCTAATTGTTTGAATGGTACAGAGTGTAAATTACCAAATCTATTTTTAGTTTACATATACATCAATTATCTCATCGCACTTCATATAACATCTATAAATAAAATCTCTTATCTCATTTAAAATAATTTCTAAATTATCTATCAAATAAAATTCATCAAAAATTTTTCCATCAGAAGCATAAAACTCCCCTTTTATCTCTATTCTTTCATCATTATATTTTTTATAAGAAATTTCTATATCTAGTAAATCAATATCTTTTTCATTTAAAAATTCATCTTTCAATAAAAACTCGATATATTTCACATATCTACTTATATTTCCATCACTATCTTTATTAAATTGATCAATAATATTAATTTTCTTAATTTCTTTTCGACTTTGAATTTTTTCTTTTCCATAAAGAAAAAGCTCATCTATAGCTAATGATAATTTATCCATAAATTTATTATTTATTAAGGACATGTGACTTTTGCTTCCTGTAAAGCTTGTGTATATTTATGTGTTCTTTCTGTTCCTCTAGTATCAGCCCATTCACTTAATTTTACAAAATTAGGATCATCTGCTGGTCGTATAGAAACATGACTACCATGATCATTAATGGCTTCTAATCCTGTTCCATCTAATTTAGCTACATCAATGGTTTGAAATTTTCCTGTTGTTGGTTTTTCTAAAGATGCCGACAATCCTGAAGTTGTATCTTTTCCTGGACGAGGAGTTAAATTTGAGTCTGTTCCTGACCCCATTCTATAAACATAACCTTCTGTAAGTTTTACATCCAACCCCAACGGGTCAACTTGCGTATTAGAGTCAAACGTATACGCATAAAAATTCGGGTTATTACCTGCTAGCCCGATAGGGTCTTGACTTATATAAGTTCCTGTATTACTGTCGTAAAATCGGAAGCGATTGTATTACAATATTCTATATCATATTTTTGCTCGAAAACACTTCTTAAAACTAACCAATCTTGTAATGTTGTTTCTTGTATTTTAATTTCTATATGTACAGTCTCTTCTCTCATAAAAACACAACAAAGATATAAATATAAAAGCTCAACATTTAGTTGAGCTTTTAGTTGGTTAATAATTATTACAATAATTTATAAATTCAGTAATAAAATTCCCTAATTCTTCAAATGATTTGCATTTTTGTACTTTGATAGGATTTTCCCAATTAAAATCTTTGATTATACTAATAGAAAAAGCACCTTTTTTATTAAACGAAGGATACCAACCCAAATCCAGAATCAAATTATTATGATATTCTATTTGTAACAAATCCTCTTTTAAATTATCTATATTCCCTTTTATACCTGAAGAAACATCCAAAGTACTAAAATTATCATAAGTAATGATTCCTGTACTTTTTCCTAATACATTTTTAAAGTCCATATTACTTACATTTTGTTAATTTTTTAAATTCGCTTTTTGATATTGGGTGCCCATGAATTGTATTTTCACTATTTTCTACACGAACAAAATTTGTAGGTTTTCCTTCTGATGCTCCAATAATATCATTGAATTCCATAACCTTCCAATTTTTTCCGTTAGTTACAGGAGTTCCTTCTTTCCAAATTGTCCGTTCTAAATTTTCTACATCTATCCCTGAAATATATTTTGCTGGTCCATTTTTAGTTGATTTTACTATTTCAGCCCAAGATTTATTTTTTGGTGGAAAGTGCTTAAATCCATGAGGAGTCCAGTTAACAGGATCTAACCCAAACGGATCCACCCAAACATTGCTATCATGCACATACGCATAAAAATTCGGGTTATTACCTGCTAATCCTATCGGATCTTGGCTAATATATAAGCCGCTTTCAGGATTATAATAACGGAAGCGGTTATAATAAAGCCCGTCTAACTACTCGTCTTCATAATATCCTAATTGCCTGAAATAACAAGCCAACTTTTTTAGGTTGGCTTTGAGTTTTATTTTGTTAATGAAAATTCTGAGAAATTATGATTTTCAAGATTAAAAATACATTTTTTTTCATAATTTGAATTATCATTACTTAATAATATAACAGTCTGTAACATATTACCTTCTAAATACCAAATAGAGTAAATACCATAAAACTCAGGTGATGGCATACTAGGATTTGAAATACAGTCACCTTTTTTATCATATATAAACATATTATTTTTCCCCTTTTCTCTATAGTCTGCTATAATTAATATTTGGGATAAAAATGTAATTTCTACAGCCTGAAAAATTTTTTTCTCAAAACTTTTGCATACTATTAAACCATTATTATACCAAGAAACATTTTTTTCAGAGGTATCAATTTTAAAATTACTAATCATGTCATCTATTCTATTTTATAATCTGAAATGGGTTTAAGATAATCCATTCTTTCAGCTGGTGGCACATCTAATTGGATTTGATTTCCTCCTCCATGATAATAAGTACCATCTAATCCGTCAATTTGAGGACCAACAGTGCCTGTTTTTACAGGAAGCTCTTTTATTACTTCATACTCTTGAACATATGCTATATTTTCTTTAAACTCTTTAGTAACGGCAAGTTTCTCTCTAACCATATTTACATCGGGAATCTCATCAGTAGTTGCCCAACCTCCTGGTCTATTTGAAGGCTGTCCTTCACTCATAGCCATTCTTATTTTTTCTCCAGGGCTTAATGTTTCTTTTTTAGGAGCGTAATCATAAGGCCAAGGACTTTTATTTACTTTTAAATCATTATAAGCCCTAGATGCTTCTGACGAATTTTTAAAAACTCCTTTATGCTGCTTTTGAAACTTATTCCAACTATTTGATCCACACTCACTAAGCCCGAACACATCAACCATCGTATTCGAATCAAACGTATACGCATAAAAATTCGGGTTGTTTCCTGCTAATCCTATCGGATCTTGGCTAATATATGAACCACTTTCAGGATTATAATAAAGCCCGTCTAGTTACTCGTCTTCATAATAACAAGTCACCCTTTTTAGATTGGCTTGTTATTTTATTATTATTTATACTGAATCATTAATTAAGGGGGCTATTGTCAAGAAATCCACTAGAAGATGGGTATTTAGTATAGAAAGATATTTCTTGATTTTCTTCATCTATGTGAGGTAAGAAAATTTTTATGTTTTTATTACCTAAATATAATTTATACTTACTTATTTCTTCTTCAATTTCATCCAAAATAGAAAAAGTTAAGTCATTAACAGCATTTACATATTCATCTAAAATAAGAACAAGTTCTTTAGGAAAATTATTTTGAATTATTTTTCCTGAATATAAAAATGGTATTTTTGGATCTTTACAAACTTCAATAAATCCTAGAATTTTGTTATTTCTCTTAGAAATAATATAATCTTTGATATTTTGTTCCATACTATTTAGGGCATTTAAAGTTATCCGATAATTTTTTCAAATTACTATTACTAAATCCATCTGCTCCATCCGGATGTATTAATCTAGCATGCGCATCACCTATACCTTTTGTGGGATTATGAATTACATCAAATCCCGCGTTTCTTATACTTTTTGCATCTATTTCAACTATTTTTCCAGAATTTAGAATTTCATGTAATTTTGAGAACTTCTTTGCGTCAGGAAAAGCATCTCTCATAATTTTAGCGGCTTCTTCTGCTGAATTAGCTCTTATTACAGAAATTCCAGGGGGGTCTAATTTTATTTCACCGGATTTTAATTTCAAATTATCTACACCACTTCCTCCAATTCTAAATAATTTAGTATTATCTGGCAATGGCATTCCATCTACTAAATCCAACCCGAACACATCAACCATCGTATTCGAATCATGCACATACGCATAAAAATTCGGGTTGTTTCCCTCTAGTCTTATCGGGTCTTGGCTTATATAAGTTCCTGTATTACTGTCGTAATACCTAAACCGATTATAATAAAGCCCCGTTTCTACATCCTCATACTGCCCCAGTTGCCTGAACTTATCTTCATAATAACAAGCAAACCTAAAAAGGTTGGCTTTTTATTATCAATTTAATTCAAAGAAATCTTCTAAAAATTCATTAAAACTATTCCATTCTTTATCAAAATTATTATTTTTTAGTTTATCAATATTTCCACTCTCTATGAGTACAACATGCTCATTTTCTTTATTATATAATAAATAATCTTCTGTCTCTAAGTTAATTAATGAAATATACTTTAAAGGAACTTGTTCTTTCTCATGCAATATCTGTGTGACATTATCATCTGTACTTAAATCTGTTGCTATATCATATAGTAAACCATATTTACCATAATATTCATCACTATATTTCGATACAAATTCAAAAAATGCACTATTGGGATTAATGTGGTATTTTAATAAAGTTTTTTTATATTTTTCTTGGTACTCTGGAAGAACAGTACTATATTCTTCATCTAAATAGTTTTTAATATTTTGTTTTAACATATTATTTACATTCTATTTTTAATTTTCTTGTTTTTATTTCAGCATTAGCTCTATCTTTCCAATATTGTTTTCTATCAACATCAAAGGCTTTTCTATCAATTGGATCATACGGATTAAACTTAGTCCCATCAGGATTAGGAGTTACTCTATATGGATGTAAAGCATTTGTATGTCCATATTGCTGATGTGGAGTAGCTGACAATTCAAATAGCGGGCCATGTGCTTGTTGTTTGGAATGATGTAAATTTATAGATTTGCCATCTGCTCCTATAGGAGCTAGTCCCCCTAAAGCTCTATCTAAATTAGTTCTACCTTTAGAATCAATTAAATCCCAATTTACATCTTGTTGGAAAATTTTGTAAGTATACCCTGTTCCTCCTTTACTAGGATCAGGAGCCGTCCAATCAATAATATTAAAGATATCCAACCCAAAGGGATCAACCCAAACATTGCTATCATGCACATAAGCATAAAAATTCGGGTTGTTTCCTGCTAATCCTATCGGATCTTGGCTAATATATGAACCACTTTCAGGATTATAATAACGGAAGCGGTTATAATAAAGCCCGTCTAACTACTCGCCTTCATAATATCCTAATTGCCTGAAATAACAAGCCAACTTTTTTAGATTGGCTTGTTTTATTTAGTTTTTAAATCTTAATAAATGATTCTTTATTTTTCATAATGTTTGTATAAAAATATATTTTATTATTTTCTATTTTTCTTAAAAAGATTAAATCTTCAATTTTACCTAAATAATTTATAGTTTTTTTTTCTAGATTAATTACAGATAATTTAAAACCTACAACACAAAATTTTCTAATAAACATAGGAATATAAATAAGTCTATTTTGATCATCATATAAGAATGGCCCTCCAAATAGAATTTCTTTGAATAAATTACTTTTATTAATTAATAAATTTCCTACAAGGGGAGAACCTTGATTAACTTCCATTAAGTTAATATAATCAATTTCTAAGTTATTTAATATAAACTGTGATTGAAAATTGATTGGATCGTCATTTTTATTTATTAAAGATATTATTTGCATTTTGGCTTTAAGTGTTTTGTTTTCACATTAACTACATCGTCAGATTTAACAATAAATTGTAAAGAACCTCCCGGATATTTTAATCCTTGAGGACCTATTATTCCAAATTTAATCGAAGTTCCTTTTGGAATAATTCCTGTGTTATATTTATTTAAAGGATTCCATGCTGGCAATATTGCAGCAAAAGTTCTATTTATAAATTTATTTATTCCTATTCTCAATCCCCAGAAATCTGGACGAGTAGAACCTAAATGTAAATCTCCAAATCTTTGCACAGGTATATTAAAAGGAGCTCTAATTTCAAAACCCTTAAATAGGAATCCGTCTTTTGTAGTTATCCTTAGTTTTTCAAAAATATTTAACCCAAACGGGTCAACTTGCGTATTAGAATCAAATGTATACGCATAAAAATTCGGGTTATTACCTGCTAGCCCGATAGGGTCTTGGCTAATATATGAACCACTTTCAGGATTATAATATCGGAAGCGATTATAATAAAGCCCGTCTAGTTCTTGGTCTTCATACTGCCCCAGTTGCCTAAATGGTATATCGGTATCACTTCATTGGGCAAATTATTGTATTATTATTTTTAAATTTCTTTATTTGAATAATTTATTTTTTATCCTTATTTCTAATTGAGTTGGAGTCCAAACAATCCATTGTTCATAATTTTTTGCTTCAGTTTCACTAATTTTTTTTTCGATACCATTTTGCCATAACCTAGAATCTTCTCCTCGTCCCATTACTAATTGAATTTTTGATAAATTAGACTCTTTTTCTGGATCATAATTATCTTGTGTATAAATCTTTTTCCATCTTCCTTTTGAAATTCCTAATCCTGATATAGATATTGGAGAGAATAATCTGGGAGAGTTTATAATAGATTGAATATCTTCTTGTAACGTCCCTATTTGATCAAATACTTCTACAAATATGCCACTTCCCCCTTTATCATCTATAATTCTACAAAAGACAAATTCTCTCCCCCTATTATCAAACTTCTCTTTTTTATAATTCTTTAAATTTTCCTTAATATCTTCAGTAGGTAGAAATAGGGGAATTGCATATATTTCTCCTGGTATAACTTCTGTTTTTTTCATGATTAATGGCATTTTATTTTATTTCCTTCTAATTGGGCTTTAGCTTTTTCATATTCCGTATAAAAAGCTTTTCCTCTAGCATCTGTCCTTGATTTGTCAAATGAATTTATTTTATTTCCCTTATTAGTAGATGATATTTCCTCACCTATAATACCTGTTTTTGTTTGATAATATTCCATATATGCCTGCTCCCAACCCCTAGCTTGCTCTATAGCTACATTATTTTTCAATATTTCATGTGTTCCCGTATATCTTCCTGATTCAATGTGTTGAGACATTCTAGTATCTATATCTTGTTTTGTTATCCCTATATAATAAGGTGTACTAGAACCATTTTCATACAATGCATATACTGAATAGCCACTTGTACCTAAAGGATCCAACCCAAACGGATCAACTTCTGAATTGGAATCGTACACATACGCATAAAAATTCGGGTTGTTACCTGCTAACCCTATCGGATCTTGGCTAATATATAAGCCGGTTTCAGGATGATAATATCGGAAGCGGTTATAATAAAGCCCCGTTTCTACATCCTCATACTGCCCCGGTTGTCTGAACGATATGGAATATAAATTGCCGAATTTATCTCATCAATTTTCATTCTCCATTTGTTCTAAAAATATATCTTGTAAATCACCGCTTATTACTTTATCATTTAAACGTAACTCAAATAATCCCTTTTGATTAGAAAATGAAGATATATTATCCAATTTTCCTAGTATACTAGAAATTGTATCAATCATCACTAAACGAATAAAAGATTTTAACCTTTCCTTTTGTTTATCATCTAAACTATTATATAATTCTTTACTATCTAGCCAAGATTTATCTGTTCCATTTAAACTCTTTTTTAAAGAATCAAAATAGTAATTATAGGCCTCATTTAATATTTCTTTTTTTAAATTTTCAATAAATTCTTTATCATTCATAATTATTTACATTTTGTTTTTTTAAATGCCTCGGGATACATTTTCTTGTTAAGTTCTATAAGTTCTTTTAATTTTTCACTAGGTATATCTGGATATACTTTTCTTAATTCTTTGATATCTCTAGCTAATAAATCTCTAACTGAATTAATTCCTTTAGTATTTCTGGATACTATACCCACTCCATCTCTAGATCTTGTATGTCCAACTGAAGGGACAAGAATAGCAGGCGCTTTCATTGGATCATATCCAGGAATAAATTTTTTCATTATTGCTTTTTGTCCTACATGATGCGAATCCAATCCCGTTCCTTGATTAATTTTAATTAAATCTTCATGTATTCCTACTTGAAAAGGTTTACCAGATCCTGCTTTAGCCATCAACCCCAACGGGTCAACTTCCGAATTAGAATCAAACGTATACGCATAAAAATTCGGGTTATTACCTGCCAGTTTTATGGGGTCTTGGCTAATATATAAGCTGGTTTCAGGATTATAATACCGAAACCGATTATAATAAAGCCCCGTTTCTACATCTTCATATTGCCCTAATTGTTTGAATGGTACAGAGTGTAAATTACCAAATCTATTTTTAGTTTACATATACATCAATTATCTCATCGCACTTCATATAACATCTATAAATAAAATCTCTTATCTCATTTAAAATAATTTCTAAATTATCTATCAAATAAAATTCATCAAAAATTTTTCCATCAGAAGCATAAAACTCCCCTTTTATCTCTATTCTTTCATCATTATATTTTTTATAAGAAATTTCTATATCTAGTAAATCAATATCTTTTTCATTTAAAAATTCATCTTTCAATAAAAACTCGATATATTTCACATATCTACTTATATTTCCATCACTATCTTTATTAAATTGATCAATAATATTAATTTTCTTAATTTCTTTTCGACTTTGAATTTTTTCTTTTCCATAAAGAAAAAGCTCATCTATAGCTAATGATAATTTATCCATAAATTTATTATTTATTAAGGACATGTGACTTTTGCTTCCTGTAAAGCTTGTGTATATTTATGTGTTCTTTCTGTTCCTCTAGTATCAGCCCATTCACTTAATTTTACAAAATTAGGATCATCTGCTGGTCGTATAGAAACATGACTACCATGATCATTAATGGCTTCTAATCCTGTTCCATCTAATTTAGCTACATCAATGGTTTGAAATTTTCCTGTTGTTGGTTTTTCTAAAGATGCCGACAATCCTGAAGTTGTATCTTTTCCTGGACGAGGAGTTAAATTTGAGTCTGTTCCTGACCCCATTCTATAAACATAACCTTCTGTAAGTTTTACATCCAACCCCAACGGGTCAACTT
>NZ_LZHM01000036.1:0-6127 GCF_001690875.1 Gilliamella sp. wkB18 | reverse complement strand
AATAACGATGATGCACAAAATAAGGATAATGATTACCACCTTAATAGCACCCCAGAAAGTGGCAATTGGTACGCACGTATTCGCCATGAACAAGCAATCAGTGAACAAATAATTATCCGAGGCAAAAGCAACCGTTATAACCTTGCTCCTGGGCAACTCATTAGCCTTAATGGCGCCCCCCTGATTGATATTGATGAAGGCATTATTATTTTAAGTGTTACGGGCAGCGGCAGCCGCACTGATGCTTACCAGCTCAGTTTTACTGCGATACCTTTTAAGGTATTAAAACCGTATCGCCCAGCGCCCCTTGCTTGGCCACAAGTCAGTGGCACCTTACCGGCACGGGTCACCAGTCCCGATAATGACACCTATGGCTATATTGATACCCAAGGGCGCTACCGGGTTAAATTTAACTTTGACCTAACAGATTGGAAAAATGGCGAAGAAAGCTTATGGATAAGGTTAGCCAAACCCTATGCCGGCAGTGAATACGGTTTTCACTTTCCACTGATTGACGGTACTGAAGTAGCAATAGCTTTTATGCAAGGCAACCCTGACAGACCGTATATTGCCCATGCAATGCACGACAGTGCTCACCCAGACCCTGTCACCGCCATTAACAAACACCGCAATGTGATACGCACCCCAGCGAATAATAAATTACGCATGGACGACAAACGGGGGCAAGAGCACATCAAACTCGCCACCGAATACGGCAAAACCCAACTGAATTTAGGTCACTTAGTTGACCAAAGCAAAGCGCAGCGTGGCGAAGGCTTTGAGCTAAGAACCGACGAATGGGGCGCCATAGCAGCTGCACGGGGATTATACTTAACCACCCAAACCGAGCCTAAAGCACAAGGCAAACAGCTCGACATGCAAGCCGCCATTACCCAGCTTGAAAATGCGCTATCCATTGCCAAAGCCCTACAAAATGCGGCTACTCAGTCTGAAGCCCACGGTGCAGACACTGACAGCCAAGAACAACTTAACAAAACATTAAGCCAACTGACCCAAAGCGGCATACTTGCCTATGCCCAAGAAGGCATTGCCTTAACCAGTCCGCAAAACATTCAACTCTCCACCGGCAACAGCGTTACTTTAACCAGTGAAAACCAAACTGACATTGCCGCCTTAAAAAACCTTACCCTCTCATCGGGCGAAGCGATGGGCTTATTTGCCCACAAATCAGGCATGAAACTCTTTGCCAACCAAGGCGATATTGAAGTGCAAGCCCAAAACGCCAACCTCAAAATGGCAGCTAAGCAAGAAGTTAAAGTTGACAGTGTTGATGGCAAAGTTGCCCTAAGCGCCAATAAAAAAATCACCTTAATTTGTGGCGGTTCATACATAAAAATCAGCGAAGAAGGCATTGAGCTTGGCACCCAAGATAATGTCTATTTTAAATGTAATGTCATGCAGAAAATGGGACAAGCAAATATGGATGTAGATGCTTTATTACCTGGTGGTTGTGAAGCGGCGATACAAGAAGCGGATAAACTACAAAAAGCAAATGTAAGACTTGGATAAATTATAGATAACATGAATAAATCGATACAAAAACAAGACGTTGAGGCTATTTTTCAACAGATTATTTCGCTGTCATTAAAAAATGATGCACATTTTTACCTTATCTATCAAACTAATGATCAAAACACAAGTTTAACTGATTTGATTACAGGAAAGGAATTAACATTATTTCGATATATAAACTATCAAATTAAACACACACCAGGACTTATTGAACTTGATTTAAAAAATGAAGAAGATCAAATTATTTTAAAACAAAGTATTCAAGAATTTTATTTAGCTATTGATCCTAAAACAGTATTATTTGCAAAACCACGTTCAGTATATGGTTGGATTTACTCTTCATTTAATGCCGAAGTATTAGCTCAAGAATTAGGAAAAATTGCCATTCAACCGTCAAGTGACGGTAAACAATTATTGCGTTATTTTGACCCATCGGTATTACCACCACTATTGAATATTTTCATTTTGGCGCAAAAGGAAATATTACTTAAACCTGTTCATTCATGGTTATATCTTAACAGTGATGGTCATTTAATTATTGAAAAGAATCTGCTAGATGAGCGTCACAACCTTATCGGTAATTTGGGGATTATTGATCAACAATGGGAACAAATAAGCTGGATAGAAAGTCGCAACCAGACACTTGCTCGTTATCATTTTTTTCATCCACAATATAATTTATCTGAAAGAGAGGCTGATGATATTATTATGCAATCTTTTCAAGATGCTACCCTCAAAGGATACCATGATAAACGAGATCTAACCGAATATGCTTATCGTAGTTTAGTTATACATCCTAAATTTATTAAACATCCAATTATTGCCGAAGCAATAAGACGACATCGGCACCAATCACTAATAAAACAATTACAAACTATAACTCCACCACAATGGGATATTGTAGCGGATGAATGTATCATTAATACGAAGGAAATAAATAATGGGTTTATGTGAAAAATGCCAATCTAAAGGTCTACCAATTTATCCGATTCGTTATGCTGTTGCACCTAATTATGTCACGGCAGATTTACCCTCATGGGCAAAAAACGATATGTTGCCTACCTTAAAAGGAGAGAGTAAATATGTATTAAGAACTATGCGAAAAGGTTATCTTTATGTATTGTGCCAGTATGAAAACAATATTATATTAGATGTTTCTATTTATAGAATTGATGAAAATGGTGGTTTTTGGCAACAAGATATTAGTAAAGAGCAAGATCTATTAGGATTTGGTGATATCATAAGTGAAGAAAATCCTTCTGTACCTTTCAATGATATAGAAACAACTTGCAACAACAGTGCCCATTTATCAAGCAATATTGCTTTTATTACACTTTCAAAACCTGAAAAATGTGAAAAAGCTTGGCTTGCTTTTAGTGAACATAAATGGAGCATTAAAACGTTAAAAAAATACCTTAACGATGAAGATAAACGTAACTTACGAATGCAACTTATCAAACCGAAGCAATGGTTAAATTCGCAAGTAAGTGAAAATGGAATTACGACTGCTGATAAAGAATCCATTGCATCCATAATGGAAATACAAAACATTGAAAATATAATAGAAAAAATCAAAATAAACTTACCAAACCTTGAAAATTGCAATTACTCGCTTTGCTTTCCTTATTTGTATCATAATAAACCATTAGACAAAAATACGCTTTCGCAAAGTATTTTATTTCGCCAACCATTTACATATGCTAAAGAGCTATTTAAAAAACGAAGCACATTAACACCTTGGCAATTACTAACCAAGCCAGTTTATGACCAAATTACCCTAAAAGAGCCGTATTCAGTCTATCTACATAAAAAAATGATGTCAGCTGAACGCAACAGCACCGATTGCACACCGATGATGGTAGTATTAAACGACAGCATTGGTATTACTGCCGAATTAAGCAACTGGGGTAATAGTGCATTAAACTCGTTTAGAAAAATAATGATAGAAAGACAGCGTGAAAATGCCACTTGTAGTGGTATTGCAATGCTTGAAGAAGCAATAAAAAACAGCGATCTTGCGGAAAGTGAAGAAGATTTTAAAAAACATATAAAAAACACCAATAAAAAATACCTTGCTGATACAAAATATTTTAATCAAAAAGTAATACCTTATGATAGTGGTATATTCGGAACTGATACAACCCGAATGATTCCATGGAGCGAAGAACAAAAAGCCAAAGGTCAACGTGTTATTAATATTGTGAGTGAATCTAAAAAATATAATTTTATTTCCCCGTATGTTAATCCATATTTAACCGATATAGAACAAGCGGTAGAAAGTACAAAATATAACGCTGCAATATTAGTCCAATTTGTACAAGAAAACTACCTGATTGAAGAAGTAGGCGAAGAACGGCACGCACAAGTTTTTGAACAGGCATTTAAATTAAATAAACAAGCAGAAATGGTAAACATTGAACGCTTAGATGCTAAATTAGCAGCAATGAGAGTCGAGTTTGAAGCGAAAGCTCAGGCGTATAAAGCACAATGGCATGAAAAAAATAAGACCGAACAATCGGCCGAAAAGCGTTGGCGCAAATATGAAAATCATTTAAACGACGATTATAAATCCTATAAAGAAAAATATGCCACTTTTTTACAAGAGGCAGAAGACTATATAGCAGGATTATTAAATGATTTAATTTTATGGGTAGATTGCAGTAAACAAAAAGAAAAGCATCCCATTTCATTGCCAGCCGATGATTTTGCACAAGATGATGATAATTATTTGGCGTTTGCCAACGATATTTTAATGACCTTAGGCATGCAAGCCCAAAGTAGCAAAGTTACCCAATTATTCACCCAATTAATTGAGGACGAAAACTTAGAAGGTCATAATATTATTTGGTCAGCTGTGTTTGCTAATCGAAAATTAGATAAAGAAAAACAAAAAGAATGTGTCAACTTTTTATTATCATTAAATAAAACAACCCAATTAAAACCACAATCTTATGGCGAGTTCTTAGATAAATTAGAAACAGTATTAGAATTTTATCAAGCCGAATCAACAGAAAGTAATGCTATGATAGACCTTGCTAATAGCATTGCCAACATTAGTCACTCACTTTTTGACCCACAAGAACAACATAAAGCATTAGATACAACTAAAGAGTTCTTTTCGTTATTTGAAAGCGAACGAAACTCGTTAATTGATGGTGATTCGATCGATAACCAAATCACCGCCGCCTATTTACGCCCAATTAAAGAGGGAAGTTGTGCTGCACTTATTGCTTTATTAAAATATATGCAAAAAATGGGTGGTGATTTATCGTCAGAATTTGCCGAAGCTTTTTTAGTAGCCATATCGCCAACAGGGCTATCTAAAACTGCGCTAAAAAATAGAATGGCGTCATACCATAAATGGGCAGACAATTTAAAAAGTGCCTTGTATTCAGATATTAAAAATATTGGCGAAAAGCTGGCAAATGCCTCACAAAAAGCCACAAACCTTATCAAGCAACACATCACCAATGAAAAGGTTGGGGCAAGTTTTACTGCGGCTATATTGGGGGTACATATCATGAAAATCTATTATATAGTGACTGATAACTCATTAAAAACCCAAGCCCAACAAAACCAAGCCGATTACCAGTTAACTATGGCGGTATCAGCATCGATGGCAGCAAGCTTTCGACTAGTTACCGTATATGCCAACAAAGGACAAATCAATACCAAATTACTGTCCAATATGAACTTTTTAGGCAACTTTTTTGGGCTAATATCGGGGTTAATTGATATTGGTTTAAATTGGAATGAGGACACTTCAGATAAAGATCAGACTCAAAAAACATTATATTATGCATCTCTATTTACCTTGATTGTATCCACCACCGATTTATTTTTACAAATGGGTAAAACCAGTTTAATTAAAATTATGGATCGAGGGGTTCAATCATTATCCACTTTATTTTTAAAAAAAATTTTAATAACAAGAGCTATTATATATGGAGGAAAAACCCTTATATCAATCATTACACTGGCGCTAAACCCATGGGTTAGTTTGGGTATCTTTTTACTTCAACTATATTTAGAATTAGCTGAAGACGATGATATCGAAAAATGGTTAAGGCGTTGCCGTTTTGGTAAAGGGCAAAATATAGCAGATTATGACTTTGCCTATCGTTTTAACTCGTCAGAAAAAGAAATTGAAGCACTGCAAGCGATCTTTAAAAAATATGAAGAGCAGCTAGCCGAATATTACGCTGAACAAGAACGAAAACGTATCAAAGAAAATATGCCCGTATTCTCATCGAGTGATTGGCAAACTATTTATAATTGGCCTACATCCCATTAATTATATAAGGAATTCGATTATGCCTTACGCAAAATATGATGGTAACGACCCCATCTATAAAGATAAAGAACATTTATTAAAAAAAACCGGCATCAGTATTACCGATCCAATCCTGCCGCCCAAAAATTTGGTTAAATTAACTGGCACCCTATCCGAATTTAAAGGTCTATTTTGCTATGCGCCACTTGCTGATGGCGCTTATTTAAGTGATGAGCAAAAACAAAAACAGCAAAATCAACTTAGAAAAGGAGCAGCTCTTGCCACTTTAAATGGTAATAGCATCGCTGCATTAGCCGGCTT
>NZ_LZHM01000035.1:0-1367 GCF_001690875.1 Gilliamella sp. wkB18 | reverse complement strand
TCAACTTTACTTGGTAAGCCTGGTGATACCCTTACTACCTTAGGATTACGACCACTAACACGGTATTCCTTCGGTAAGCTTCGTGGATCGAGTTTGATAACAAAGTTACCACCACGTTCCCAACGTCCACCCGATACATCGACTAAATGGTAACGCCCATGTGCATCAGTTGTGATAATCTCTCCTCGCACCGTGATTAATTTCACGCCACCAAGTCCTTCCTCACCTTCGTCTTGCACTCCATTACCATTTTTGTCCACAAACACTTTACCAAAAATTAATGCATTATCAAATAATGGGTCTGACGTCACTGTCACTGTTGCTTGAGCTATATTTGACACCACCTTACCTGTTAAGGAATTTAATGCCATTGCTGTGTTCGTATACTCACCTTGAGTTACACCTGAACCCACCACTAACATATAGCTAATCACCATTTCACCATTACCCGATAAACTTACCTTGTCATACGTCACCGTTCTGCCACCTTTCGGATCCATCACTTTCTTACCGTTAACTCGTGATGAACCATTAACAAATTTAAAGCCCGCAGGTAAAATATCTTTAATTTTGATATTTGCTGGTTGTGCTTTATTGTTAATTACTTTAAGAGTATACGGCACTATATCACCCACCACCACATTGTCTTTTAACGCTGTTTTGATGATAGTGATATCTGCATCCGAGGCACGGTAGCCCAAAGCCATATCATTCACCTCAACGCTCGTGAAAGTAATAGACTTCTCTTTTAATGCTACCGGTATCGTATGTGCACCACCCACGCCATTATACGTCACTGATGACGGCGGCGCTGATACATCTATTTGGTCATGCTCAACAGCATTACCGCCGATATCCGTATACTTTTCAAAGAATGGAACTTTTTCATATAACGGACTGTTGCTATCTGAACTAACAACACCATCATTATATTCACCGTAAAGAACCCGAATATTATGGGTGATGCTGTTGCCGTCATGGCTACCTATCGCTAAGTTACGGAAACTGAACTTACCTTCATTATCAGTTGTTGATAACATCGGTTTGCCCGCTTTATCCATAACATGTTTTTCATTGCTATCTAATAAATAGACATTTACTCCCGATAACCCTGGATAGTTAGCCAGCCCTATTAAGCCTGTGCCAGCACTGTCTTCAACTAACTTACCTTCGATAACTCCACCATTGATATAACCAAAGTTTTGGTCAGTTAAATTACCTACTACTTCCACAGTTGCCATATCTACTGTTTGTGGTGTTTTTAACGAGCCATCAGCATTATGATGCGCATCATCCGGGTCAAAACTTGCCGTTAAGGTAGTCGGTACACCACTGACAACGATATTCCACTTACCTGGGATAATATT